>JACQTM010000369.1 GCA_016210825.1 Hyphomicrobiales bacterium | reverse complement strand
GATGCGCTCTTGCCCTTTTGCCCAGCCGGGTCGCCGCTTCCTTTTTTCGGGTCCTGCTGCGACCCCTTCTGTTGAATGTTGGTCTGGCTCGGCAGCGTATTGGATTGCTGGGTCGAGGTTGTTGTCTGTTTGGTCTGTATATTCGTTTGCGTATTGGTTTGCTGGATCGGGGTTGTTGTTTGTTTGGTCTGAATATTGGTCTGTTGTTTGGTCTGTATATTGGTCTGTGTGTTTGTCTGCGTGTTGGTCTTAATATTGGTCTGCGTATTGACCACCGGCTGCTTTATCGTCTGCTGAATCTGCGGCAACGTTACCCGCAGCGGTTTCGGCGCGATCACGACCTTAGGCATGAAAACCGGATCGACCGGGCGTACGCGTGGCCGTTCCTGCAGGCGCAAAGCCGACTTCGCGTAAATACCGCCAGGAAAACTTGAGAGATAATTCGCATACGCACCGGCGTTATTCTGGAGCACGGCGTAACGCCAGGCTGCCGATTCGGCGCGCGCCCGGAGCAGGCGTCGAATGCGCTCGGACCAGGGATCGCTCGGATAAACGAGGACATACTCTTCGTATGCCTCGACGCTATCTTCCATGACCACCAGTTCATAGGCCTCGCGCGGCGAGCGAGTGCGGATTTCGTCGCGCCATGACGCCACCTTCGTCAACGCCTTTGGCGCGGTACTGGCGTCGCCGCTCGGCGCACCGGTACCGGTAAAGAACGCAAAGTCGCCCGTCAGCGAGGAACTCTCCCACGGCGTCTGTTGACTGTCGGTCGACTCATGCACCAGCAAGCGAACGCGTTTGAACATCTGTTCGATGGGAAGATTGGGCTGGCGCGCCGTCTTGATTAAGGCCGCCGTATAGGGGCTGTGACGGCCACTGCCGTCGAGCGCTTCGGTGCCGGGCGCGGTTGCATAAGCAACGATGGATCCCGCCGGTGCGTCGACCATAGCAAGGCCCTTGCCGCCGGCGCTGACCGCCGAGAAGGGATTGTTGCGGCAGGAGTCGAGAATGACGATGCGCATTCGGCTCGGCGTTGAGGCGAGCGCACTCATGATGTCGGCAAGGCGCATGGTTTCGATCGCGACGTCGCCCTCGCGTTCGATGCGCGCGTCGACCGGCACGAGAAAGTTTTCCCCGTCCACTTGCAGCCCGTGACCGGCATAGAAGATGAGCGCGACGGTGTCCGGACCCTTCTCGGCGACCTTCGCCGAAAAATCACGGACTGCCCGCCGCATGTCATTTTGCGTCAGGTCCGGGGCGTTGATGACTTCAAAGCCGGCGGTGCTCAGCAGTTCGGTGACTGCGTTGGCGTCATTCGTCGGATTCGGGAGTACGGACACCGTCCGATAGGCCGAATTACCGATGACCAGCGCGATCCGGTTCTCGGCGACCACCGTGCCGGTGGCGGCGAGTAATAAAATGATTGAGGCGAAAATGGCGCGAAGTGGCAACATGACGACCTCCATCCACGCTGTGGTCATCATGACACTGTTCGTGGGCAGGCGCCAGCACACGGTCACAAGACCATGCATTTGGGTCGCGAAAGCAAGCGATTAAGTTCAAATATGGCGGGATCAAGCCAATGCGCTGGGCCGCCCGGAGACTTCGGTATGCCAGCGCGCAACGTTGGACAAATCCGGCGGCATGGTTAGTTTTGCCGGCTTCATGAAATCCACGGAGACAAGGCCGGTAATGTCGGCAACCGAATAATCGTCACCGGCGATGAACCGGCGGCCCTTTAGCTCCTTGTCCAAGAGATCTAGGAATCCCATCACACGCGGCTTGTTCGCTTCGCCCCAAGCGGCAACCTGCGGCTGTTCCATCTCCTTCATCGCCGGATGAAGATGACGAAACACCGCCGTGACATTCGCGAAAAGATGGAATTCAACGCGGCGGTTCCACATTTCCACGACGGCGGCCTGCCTAGCACCCTGACCAAATAGGCTCGGATCCGGTTGCAATGCCTCGAAGTAGCGGCAGATCGCGATTGATTCCGTGATCACGCCGCCGTCGTCGAGCACGAGTGCCGGCACGCGCTGCAGCGGATTGATCACCTTATAGGCGTCGGACTTCTGCTGCAGGGCGCCAAGATCGACCTGTTCGGTCGGAACCTTAATGCCCTTTTCCGCTAAAAAAATTCGCACCCGTCGGGGATTGGGCGCGCGACCGCCGTCATAGAGCTTCATGGTATTCCACCGTTAACCACGTTTTTCACCAACCCCTTAAGTTTGGCCTTAAGGAATTTGCGCCAGTTTAGCCTGAATTTTCTGGCCGCCGCACACTTCAATTAGCGAAAAATGTCTCCAACCGACCAGCGCGATACCGGACCGGCCAATGACCGCACCGCGGCCAAGCGCCGCCGCGCGGCCATGCAGCGCGTGCGCGATGCGCGTGACCGGCTAACATCCACAACCGGCACGCGGCCGGCTTTCGATTACGAGCTGCTGCGCCAATTCGCGCAGAACCGCCTGTCAGCCTCCCTTGTCATTATTCTATTGGTATCAACCGTCGGTTTCCTCTCGAGCTTGTGGACGGGCGCGGTCAACGCCGGCATTTGGATCGTGGCGATGCTGATGGTTCACCTGACCATTGTCGCCAAATGCCGCCAATTCCTCGCCGAAACGCCGGTCAATGCCAACATCCGCGCCTGGCGGTTTCGTTTCGTCATGCTGGACTTGTTCTTCGGGCTCGCCTGGATGTTCAATCTGGTGCAGCCGGCAGGCGGGGACAAAGGCTCAAGCACCTTCATGCTCTTCGTCATGCTGCTCGTGGTGGCGCTCTCAAATATGCTCGCCTTCAGCCTGCCTGTCGCGGTACTTGCCGGTACGTTGCCGGTAACCGCCGCGGTGGCGCTCAACCTTGCGGCCAATGGCGATTTAAATGATTTTATTCTCGCGGTGATGGCCATTACCGCGCAAGTCTACTTCGGGCTGCTCGCGTACCGGCTGCATTCGGCGACGCTCGCGACGCTCGTCGCCCGCGCCGAGAAAGATGCGCTGATCGGCGAGCTCGAGCACGCTAAGGCGATCTCCGATGAGGCGCGCAGCCGCGCGGAAGCCGCCAACATCTCGAAATCGCAATTCCTTGCGCAAATGAGTCATGAATTGAGAACGCCACTCAATGCCATTCTCGGATTCTCCGAAGTCATGAAGGGCGAGGTGTTTGGTACCCACACGGTGCCGGCCTACAAGGACTATTCCAACGACATCCATAATTCCGGCCAGCATCTACTTAACCTGATCAATGAAATTCTCGATCTCTCGCGCATCGAGGCGGGACGCTACGAGCTCAACGAGGAACCGGTGCAGCTCGCGGCCGTTGTCGAGGATTGCCATCACTTGATGAAGTTACGCGCGAAAAATCGCGGATTGACGATCCACGAGCTATTCGAGCCGGATTTGCCGCGCCTGTGGGCCGACGAGCGCGCGGTTCGCCAGATTTGTCTCAATCTTCTCACCAACGCCATCAAGTTCACACCGCAGGGCGGCGAGATCTGGTTGAAGGTTGGCTGGACTGCATCCGGCGGTCAATACATGAGCGTCAAGGACAACGGACCGGGCATTCCCGAGGAGGAAATCCCGATCGTGCTCGCAACCTTCGGCCAGGGCTCGACCTCGATAAAATCGGCCGAACAAGGCTCCGGGCTCGGGCTGCCAATCGCGAAGAACCTGATCGACCTGCATGGCGGCACCTTCACGTTGCGCTCGAAGGTACGGGTGGGAACGGAGGTTGTCGTCGCCTTTCCATCCGAGCGAGTCATGTCGGCGCTCGCACCGCTCACTGAACCCGCGCCATCCATCCTGCCTACCAACACGCCACGTGCGTCCGCTGAAGACAAATCGGCGCACCGCAAGCGGCCAGCGACCTCGGCCGGTGCCTGACGCCTGAATTCGTCAATCCCGTGATAGCGCGTGGATTGCCTTCCGCGCCACGGTCCTTATCTTGCTCGTGAATCGGGGAAACCGCAGCGCATGTCTGAAATCGCGTCGCCTTGCACCAAGATCTGCGTGCTGGATTCCGCATCCGGCGTGTGTCTCGGCTGCGGCCGTTCGACCGATGAAATCGAACGCTGGTTAAACTATACGAGCGCGGAGCGGGCGCACGTCATGGCGAGCCTACCGAAGCGGCTGGCTGCGCTTCGCCGCAATACCTTGGCCAAGCACCCTGTGTCCTGAGGTCGCTCCCGTGCGCAATCGCCTTCTCTGGTTTCTTCTGCTCGGTCTTGGACTTTCGGCCATCATCGTCCTTGCACGTCAAGGTCAAGGAAATATCGGATCGCTCACGACCGACGAATTCGGCTCACTCGCGGCGAAGATCGCTTTTCTCGTTTTTCTCGGCGGCTCGATTCTCGTGCTATTCCGCGAGAGCTTTGCGCAAGCGTTGCAGGCTGCGTTGCTCTGGGTGGTTGTCGCGCTGCTGCTGGTCGCCGGATACACCTACCGATTCGAGCTGCGCGATATCTCGGAGCGCATCCTCGCCGAAGTCGTGCCGGGACGTGCGGCGACACGCGGACGGGTTGTCGAAATCGCGCGTGGTCGCGGCGGCGAGTTCAGCGTGTCGGCGCAGGTCAACGGTTCGCGGGTCGCGATGGCACTCGACACCGGCGCATCCGCCGTGGTGCTTACCCACGACGCCGCCAAGTCAGCAGGGCTGCCGCTCGAAGTGCTCGCATATAATGTCAATGTCGATACGGCAAACGGGCGAACGCGTGCGGCAGCGGTTACACTCGATCGCGTCGGCATTGGCGGCATCGTCGAGCGCTCGGTCCCTGCGCTGATTGCGCAGCCCGGACAGCTCAAGATCAGTCTGCTCGGCATGAGCTTTCTCAATCGGCTGGAAAGCTGGGAGGTCCGCGGCGAAAAATTGATCATGCGCGGATATCCGTGACCGCGCTCAAGGCCGTGTGTCCATAAATCGCAATCGATGTGCAACGGTTGGTCGACGTTCGTTTTGAAGTGCTTTGCGGATGCAAATCAGGCATCTCTGCCATGGCCGAAAAGTGCCATGAATAAACATTGTTGTGAGCAATAGACTTTCGGAACGTCAGCTACTTCGACCGGTTAACAATGAGCCCACCAGGCTCATTTTCGTTGCAGACCGCGGGCCCAAGGCGCCCGGCAAGCCGCGGGCACAGCTTGGCAAGACCTTCGAGTGTGACAATGTCGGGGATGCGAGTATGCGCGACGCACAATGCGCCGTCCGGCCCCCACACCGCTTCGAAACTTAAACTTGGATCGTCGTCGGATTTTTGCACGCCGATGCGGTCATAGATGTCGACCAGCGTACCGTCGCGCGTGAACGGGCGGTTGTCGCCGCAATAATCGCCGCGCAACAGGCGCACGCAGGCATTGTAGAAGTCGCGCATTGGGCGATTGCCCGGCGCCTGCGCCCAAGGCTTATAGCCGAAGCGCGCGCATTTGCCTTGCGCGCCCGATGTGCAGACGAGTTCGAAATCGTTGGCGCCGCCCGCGCGCAGCATGCCGGCTGGGTCGCTCTTTCCCGCGAGCGGCAGACCGAGCCGGCGGCCGTCGGGATCGGGCAGACATAGCGGCTGCTCGCTGCCGTCGGGCGCGATGACGCGGAAATCGTAGAGCAGGATTTCGCCGCCTGGATCGCGCGCGTCCTTTTCGATTGCGGCGATGCGCACGCGGGCGGTCTGCCCGCCGGTTGTGACATGAAGAATGGCGCCTGTGAGCGCCGTGCCTTCGCGCACCGATCCGTCCGGCAAGGTGGCGCGCAATGTGGTGCCGATGACGGAGACGACAGGCGCGGGGGGCTTTGTGCTTTGCTGTGCGAAAACAGGGCGGGGCGTAGGCGCAAGGATCTGTCCGGCCGTAGGCGCAATTCTCTGCGCGCCATCATCGGACCGGCGCGAAACGCCGCGATTCGATGATCCATCTTCTTGTGGGGAGATGGATGACTGGCTCAAGTTTACACCCGAGCCGGCCAAAGGCCGGACCCCCTTGCCCGGCCATGACGACGTTGATGGAAGGAAAAGCGCCGCAACAATGAATGCCGCGCAGAAGGCTGACCGAATAACAAACCGGCCGCAAACCATGCAGCCGGTTTACAATTCTTTGCGCCGGTTCGCTAGAGTCAGCGCGGCAGCTCGATCCCGATCACGCGCAGCGCGTGGCTGTCGGTGCCGGTGGCGTCGACGCCGTTATTGAAACCGTTGTTCCAGGTGCCGTTGTTGTAACCATTCACCTGGGTGCCTTGCAGGGTCGTGCCGTTCATGTCTCTCCCGTTGCTCCAGCCATTCTGCCAGCCGTTCGCCCAACCATTGGCGAAGCCGTTCCAGAGGGCAGCGTTGCTCTGGATGCCGTTCAGGCGGATGCCATTATCCCCGACGCCGTTCAGGAAGGTGCCGTTGATGGTGGCGCCGTTTTCGCTCATGGCGGCGAATGCCGGGCCGGCTGCAAGGATCGTGGCGCCAACGAGGGCGGCGGCAAGGGTGTTCCGGGCAAGCGTGATCATTTGCTAACTCCTTTAAGGTCTGCTGTGGCGTGGATTTGCAGGAGGCCGCATCGCAGCCCCTCGGGCTTTAGTCGCCGTGGCGGGGAGAAAGGTTCAAAGCGCCGGTCTCGTCATGGCCAGGTTTAACACTGCAAGTCGGGTATACCCGACTTGCAGCACATAACGATGCGCAACTCGGGCAGGCCCGAGTTGCGGTGCCATCCGTTATTTTTGAAAACGATTCTTGCGAGTGGAATGCATGTATTGGAACTCGCATATACGCGGGTTCCGCACGAAACATGCGCAAGTCGGGTATATCCAACTTGCGGTCAATCCCGCCTATGACGCCGACTGAGCGGAGTTGCACTCTCCCGACCAGGCTGTCGGAATGAAATCCGAAAGCCGCAGCGTTGCCGTGCGCAAGACATCCACCCCGCGGCACGCTGTACGGCATCCGGACCTTTGTCATGCGGGAGAACTATTCTCCCGTCACGGCCGCCACTACCAGCGATAATAATAGTAGTGACGTCGCGGATAATAATAGTAACGCGGAGCGGAGTAGTAGTTGTAATAATACGGCTTATACCTGTAGCTGTAATAATACGGAGCGTAGTTGTGGTAGCGATAGCGCGGATAATAGCCGTAACCGTAATAGGTCACGGGCTCAGCCGCCGTGACGACTTTACGCGCCAAGTCGTCAATCGGCATGGCGGATGCCGATTGCGGTGCCGACAGCGCGATGAGCGCAACCGGCAGAAGGGTCAGCAAGGTCTTGCGCATGGGTTCCTCCGTGTCGCACACGACGAGCGGTCGTGAAGCGGAGAAGTCGCCCTTGTCCATAATCTAGTCCCGCAGCTACCGGATAACAATCAGCTCGGCGTGATTGAACCGGTCGATATGAACGAATTGTCAGCAATTTTTTCGCGTATCGGGACACCGGCGGGGTTCAGGTGTAACCGCTGCG
>JACQTM010000368.1 GCA_016210825.1 Hyphomicrobiales bacterium | reverse complement strand
GTGCGTGATATCGAAGCTCGATCGCCGGAACTCACGGATGGTTGAGGCGATCTCAACGACATCGGCGAGCTTCGATGACTTCATGAACCGGGCGCGGACGTCGACCAACGGCATATCCGCATCGTACTTGGCGCGCATTTCAAGCTTGGTGATGCCGAGCGCGATCTGGAATAGGAGTGCCGTGCTCCAGTCGGCAAACTCGAAGAACCGGCTATTGAAAACAATTCCGGCGGGATCGCAATGACCCCATTCGATGGTCACCTGCCTGCGATTGACAAGATAGGTCACGGCGTTGTCGAAGCTCCCTGTCGCGACAGATCGATGCGTTGCTTGCGGCCCAATGTCAATGCGAGACTGTATTTACAACTTTCCAGCGCGCTCCAGCCAACGAAAAAGATAGTCGAAATTAATCGTGAATTGGTCAGGATGGGAAATTTCCTGCTTAAACTTTTCGATATCGGTATGCGGAAATTCTGACCCGGGCTTACCCGCTGCCTCGGCGGTCATCTATCCACGCCCAATGTCGCCTACGGAAACGGCCGCGTTCATCCGCAGCGAGCAAGAATTATCGTGGCCGATCGTGCGCCAAGTTGTCACAAGCCCGAAGTAGTGCCGGTCTTCTCAGCTTCCTGCTGTCGCGCGCAATGATTGCAGTAGGCGATTTATTCGATTGCGAGTGCCGCAGCAGCATCGAACAGATCGCGTACCGCGCGAGCCGGGATTTCCTGAGTGATGAAGACGATACGGCTGACACGGCCACCAGCGGGCCAAGTATCGAGCTCGACCGGCGGATTGGCCAGATGCCGCACGAATTGGACAACGACGGGGCCGTCGCAGCCATGGACATTCAGTATTCCCTTCACGCGCAAAAGATCGGCGCCGCGAAGCGCAACCAGTGTTTCCATGGCGCGCGCGAAGACATCCCAGGCAACGGGCTCATCGAATGAAAGAACGAAACTGTTTATCCGGTCGGAATGCACTGTCTCCGCGAAATAATTCGCCGCGAGGCGCCATTCGTTGCCGTTTTCGGTCAAGAAATAAGGATTTATTTTTCCGTCAGTCGCCAATGCGACGGGAATGCGCGGATTGAGCGCACGAAGCGTTACCATCAGTTCGCTGTTCGATCTCGCCTCCGTGAGATCCGTCTTGGTGACGATGATCCGATCAGCGACGATTACTTGTCGCCTCGCCTCGCTGAATTGATTCAAGGCTTGCATGCCTTGAACAGCATCAACGACGACGGCGACGCATTGCAAATGGAACTCGTCGCCAAGGGCTCGATCGGTGGCAAAAGTCCGCAAAATCGGACCGGGATCGGCGAGACCGCTGGTCTCGATCACAATCCGCTCGAAATCCGTCACGCGTCCCTTGTCTCGGTCGGAGACAAGCTGGCGCAAGGCAATTTGCAGGTCGGAACGGAAATCGCAGCATAGACAGCCGTTGCCAAGCAGAATGGCTTCGTCTGTGCTCGAGCGCAAAATTGCATTATCGATTCCAACCGCACCAAATTCGTTGACGAGAATGGCCGTATTGCTGCCTTCGGGCGTAGAAAGGAAGTGCCTGAGCAGAGTGGTTTTTCCGGCGCCAAGAAATCCGGTCACGACAGTGACAGGAATGCGTGGACCGCGTTCATGGCGCCGCCGCCGTCCAAACATTCTTGACTTCGGCGATGACAATGTTTGCAGCATGGTAGCGCCTAGAAATCCATCTCCAGAACGTAAAGCCCCCCGGCATGACGATCGACCGTGTAAACGATTTCGCGCTCATCGACGAAGACGTCGTTAAGCTGAATCGTACCGCGCGGGGCGAGGGGCGGCGCCGGGGGAACGAAGGCCGCGATCTCGCGCGGCTGATAGGCATTAGAGATGTCATAGGCGCGAAGGCCGGCGTTGAAGAATGTTCCAATGATGATCTGATCCGATTGCCAAGATGTCGGCAGCGGCACGTTCTCGTGGATATTGTGCGCGCCGAACCGTCCGCCGCGCCGGGCAAAGCTGTCGAGGCTGGGCGCCGGGCACGTTGCGATCGGGATGGGATTTGTCTCGTCACGCGCGTCCAGAATCCATACGAGCTTCGGCCAGTCGGCGGCATCGTCGACGACGGATTCATCGGTCATGACGAGAAGGTTGCGCTCGAATAGCGGCAGAACCGTATGAGTGAAGCCGTGATACGGCGGCGAGTTGTCAAAACGGCAAATCGGCTTGATCGCGGACTTGTCGGAAATATCGAGAATGAACATTCCGGCGTCAATATATCCGAGATAGCAGCGGTTCGGCCGCTGCGGATAAACGTTGGTGTTATGGGCACGAAAGCCCATGTCGTAGAGCGGTTTCTTATGGCGTTGTGGGGGCTGCACGCTGTCACCTTCGCGCGTTCCCGGCAGCCACCAGCGGCCGGCCTCGATCGGCTTCGATAGGTCGCGTACGTCGAAGATGCGATAGAACTGATCGTCGAGCGGATGCGTGGCCTTGAAATCGGTCGCGCCGCCGGCGAGATGCACATACTCGCCGTCGCAAAACCAGAGCTGATGAATGCCGCGCGAGTGCGGTCCCGAGGCATCGACGAAGGCAATTGATTTTGGCTGTTCCGGGACTGAAACGTCGAACAATTCAAATCCAGCCGGCTTTTGCCCCACCTTCTGCGTCTGGTAGGCAACCGCCATGATGTCGCCAGTCAGCTCCAGCGAGTTCGAGCGCATGAAACTTTCCGGCAGGTCGGTCTGGACCACGATCTTCGGCTTGCGCGGATCGGAAACGTCAACGGCCGTGAAATTTTTTGGCGCGCTTTCATGCGCGAGCCAAAGGATACGGCGGCCATCCCTGGCGGTCTGGATCGACATGCCTTCGCCCATCCCGCCGAAGCCGCCGAGCTCGTGATGGGCGAGCAATTTGAAATTCCAGGTTACCGCCTCGCTCTTTCGCAAGGGGGCCTTTGTCGCAATCATGCTCATCTCCAGTTGGAATCGATGTGCGATGAAAGAAAAAGGCCGGTGCATGCGCGCCGGCCTTCGTGACGATGGCGTAGATTACGCAGAAGCTTTTTGCATGAAATCGGGCCGCAGTGCCTTCTTCCAATCGGGTATGGCGCTGATCTTCTTTGCTTGTAACAGGATTTCCGCTTCCCTTTGCATGTAGGGCTGTAAATCGGAAGGAAAACCGGGATCGACCTCAACGCGCGCCAGGGCCTTCTTGAAGGTGTCTTGCGACATCTTGTAGCCCTTGTCCGTGTAGAACTTGTAGATTACGTCGGCGACCTTGTCGGGGCTCTTCTTGAAATCGTTAGCGACCTGACGCCAGGCCTTGAGATAGGCAATTACGGTCTCCGGGCTCTTCGCCACGAAGTCAGGCGTCGCCGCCATGAACACCGGCATCTTGTCCACGTGCCAGAAATCCGTGAGCGTCACGGCGAGGCCGTCGGCCTCGGCGATAGCGTTGTAGGGCTCCACATTGACCATGGCATCAACGGTCTTCGCAGCCAACGCCGCCACCATGTCATTCACATTCATGCGGATCTCCTGATAGTCGTCTTTCTTAAGGCCCGCATTGGGAGCGATCGTGTTAGCGAAGATACTGGCAATGGAAGAGCCCGTTTGGTTTGCGATCTTCTTTCCTTTGAGCTGCTCGACCTTGGTGATGTTGAGGTCCTTGCGTGCCATGACTCGCGATGTCTTCCCGACATGTTCGATAACGGCGATGCCGACTAGACCGCCCTTGTCGTGCCCGAGGATGAAGGATTGGCCGGCATACGTGCCGAGGTCCACCTGCCGCGCCACCATCTGCTGCATAGTGAGGTTTCCCGACGGAACCGCAAATTCCTCGAATTTGACTCCGTTCTTCTCCAGTAGTCCCGATCGCAAGAGATAGTAGGTCGGCATGCCCCACATATTCGTTTGATATCCCTGGCGCACCGTTTCAAGTGCTTCGGCGCGTTTTGGCAAGCCCAGCCCGCCCGCGAGCACTGCTGCACTGGTCACGGCAAGGTATTGCCGGCGAGTCATTCCCTTATATTGGACCGTCATTTGTTTATCCTCCCACGTTGCGCCGTCCGGCGCTTTGACATTCGATATTCCATCAGCCCGCGGCTGCGTGCTGGCCGAGATGCTGAAGGAGCTGCCTTTGATAGTCCAGGAATTCCACACTGAGCGGATCGCGTGGACGCGGCAACCGAATGAGAACCTCGGTCTTAACGGTCCCCGGATGCGGCGTCATGACCACCACGCGATCAGCGAGGTATACGGCTTCCGCTACGTTATGCGTCACGTAGATCACCGTCTTTCGTGTTTTGCGCCAAACGTCCGCAAGCAACCGTTGCATATCGTCCCTGGTCAGCGCATCGAGCGCGGCAAAGGGCTCGTCCATCAGTAGGACCGCGGGATTGTACGCCAGCGCGCGAGCAATGGCGACGCGCTGCTGCATCCCTCCGGACAGGTGGTGCGGATAGGATTGCGCGAACTTTTCCAGCTTCACCAAGCCAAGCTGCTCCATAGCGATTGTTTCGCGCCTATTTTTTTCCATTCCCTGCATTTCAAGCCCGAAGGCCACGTTTCCCAAAGCCGTGCGCCAGGGGAAAAGCTGGGCGAAGTCTTGAAAAACGACACCGCGATCCTGCCCCTGTCCGGTGACGGCCTTACCATCTATGCGGATTTCGCCCACGGTCGGCGTTAGGAATCCGGCGATGATGTTGAGCAAAGTGGACTTGCCACAGCCGCTCGGGCCGACAATGCACACGAATTCGGAAGCGGCGATTTGGAAGCTGACGCTTTGCACGCCCGGAACATTACCCGCCGGTGTTTCATAGATGAGCGAGACATCGCGGATTTCAATTGGACGCATGGGCCGTCGCTGGTCCTAGTCTTTTGCCGCGCGCATCATGCCCCATCGAATGACGGTTATGCGCTCCAATGAACCGAACACAAGCCGCTCGAAGATGAACCCAATGCACCCGATCACCGCCAACGACGCTAGCATCACGTCCGCATTCAGGAATTCCTTGGCATCGAAAATTGTCCATCCCAGCCCCCAATTCGACGCGGCGAGCATTTCGGCACCGACGACGGCGATCCACGCGCGCAGGAAAGCCTGACGCAGGCCCGTGATGATAAATGGCGAAGCCCCCGGAACAATGACTTTCCAGAACAATCTGCGTTCGCTCGCACCCATGACCCCCGCAGCACGCAGCCATAACGGATTGACGGCGCGCACGCCCGACCAGGCGTTGAGCAGCATTGGAAATGTGGCGGCGTAAAAGACGATAAGAATGGTGGTGGTATTGCCGATCCCGAACCAAAGAATGAAAACTGGCACCCAAGCCAGCGAGGGGATCGGCATCAGGGCGCTGGCCAACGGCAGAAAGAAATTTTCGACCGCTCTGAAGCGTCCCATCAGGATTCCCAGCGGCACCCCGACGGCGACCGCGAGACTGAACCCGAATATCACGCGATATAACGTGTAGGCGACGTGCCACACCATCGTGCCGTCGACGAGCATCGCGACGAGCGTTTGCGCCACTTGTGGCAACGTCGGCAATAATGCCGCCGCAAAAATGCCGCTGCGCGCCAGCGTTTCGTAGACCGCCGCGGCAAACAACAATGTGATCGCCGCGCGACGCGCCGAACGGATATGGACGCTTGCATTGGTCATGACACCATCATCCCCCAACGCACGACGGTGTAGTCTTCCAACCGCTTGAACACGAATTTTTCCAGCGCGAGCCCGATGCCTCCGATGACGACGATGGCGGCGAGCATGACATCGGTGTTTAGGAATTCGCGGGCACCGAAGATCAGCCAGCCCAACCCCCATGGCACGGCGGCCAGCATTTCAACCGCGACCAGGATGCGCCAAGCTTGCGCGAGACCAAGACGAAGTCCGGTTAGAATATAAGGCAGCGTACCGGGAAGGATGACGTAGCGGAAAAGCTGCCGATCGTCAGAACCCATTGCTTTCGCCGAGCGCACCCAGATTTCCCTGACGGCCTTGCCTCCCGTCCAGGTGTTGATGATAACCGGGAAGACCGAGACGAACGCAACGAGCAGAATAGTGGAGAGGTTGCCCAATCCGAACCAAAGGAGAAAGAGCGGCGCGTAGGCCAAGCCGGGAATCGGGGCGCCGATGCTGACCAATGGCAGAAAAATATCCTCCGCCCGCCGTGACTGGCCCATGGCGATGCCGATGAGAATGCCCATGGTTCCGGCGAGCGCAAATCCGCAGAACAGGCGGATAAGCGTTTCGATGACGTGATGCGGCAATATGCCTGAGATGGTGAGTTGCACGAAGGTGATTGCCACATCTTCGAGCGTGGGAAACAGCCGCTGCGGAAAGATGCCGAGATGCGCAACGATTTCCCAAATGCCGCCAACAACGAGAAAGGGAAAGGCGGTACGGGCAAAAGCGCGCCATCGGCTGCCGATTTTTTCCGGGCCGGTGGAGTACCCGTTGGATATCGGGGAAACGATACTGACCATCGTCAATCGAAACCGCCTCCGGTGCAATCCAAAGTGACCAGTTCGGCCCGTACTATACCCTGTTGTTCCGTATAAAACGTCGCGACGGCCGGCCGTCGTTCATTTGAGCGCACGAGCCCGCTCGCGCAATACGAACTTCTGAATCTTGCCGGTTGCGGTGGTTGGCAGTGCGCCGAAAACGACTGATTTCGGTGCCTTGAAATGCGCGAGTTGATTGCGGCAGAAGCCGATGATCTCGTCGGCGGTCGCATTCGTGCCCGGCTTGAGCTGTACGAAGGCGCAAGGCGTTTCGCCCCATTTCTGGTCTGGCCGCGCCACGACGGCCGCAAGCTGAACAGCTGGATGCTTATAGAGCGCAATCTCCACTTCCACGCTCGAAATGTTTTCGCCTCCGGAGATAATGATATCCTTGGCGCGGTCCTTGATTTCGATGTAGCTGTCGGAATGCTCCACCGCGAGATCGCCCGAGTGCATCCAGCCGCCGCGAAACGCGTCAGCCGTCGCCTTTGAATCTTTTAGATAGCCGAGCATCACCGTGTTGCCGCGAATCATAATCTCACCGATGGTCTTGCCGTCGCGCGGCACGGGCTTGAGGCTTTTTGGATCGGCCACCATGTGCCCATCCACCACCGGATAGCGGACGCCTTGGCGCGCGGTCAGCGCGGCGCGCTCCTCAAGCGGCAATTTTTCCCAACCATCCTGCGGCACGCACAGGGTCGAGGGACCCTGTAACTCGGTCATCCCGTAGATGTGTGTGACACGGAAGCCGAGTTCCTCCATGCCCTTGATCACCTTGGCCGGCGGCGGCGATCCGCCGGTTTGAATATCCACGATGTGATCGAACTTGCGCCGCTGCTCCGGCGGCGCCGAAGTCAGCATGTTGAGGACCGTCGGCGCGCCGCACATATGCGTGGCGCCATGCTCCACGATCATTGGGAAGATCAGCGCCGGGTCGACCTTGCGCAGGCAGACATGGGTACCGCCCATCGCGGTAACCGACCACGGGAAGCACCAGCCGTTGCAATGGAACATCGGCAACGTCCACAGATAGACCGGCTTCGGCGGCAGCGGCCAGGCCATGATGTTGCCGACCGCCTCGAGAAATGTGCCGCGATGATGATAGACAACGCCCTTCGGGTTGCCGGTCGTGCCGGACGTGTAATTGAGTGCGATTGCGCTAGTCTCGTCGGACGGTGGGCTCCAGACAAAATCGGGATCACCCTTTGCGATAAAGTCTTCATATTCGATCGTGCCGAGCCGCTCGCCGGGTCCCGAATAAAGCGCATCGTCAACATCGATGACGAGCGGGCGCTTCTTCAGTTTTGCCAAGGCGGGTCCAACCTGGGCGGCATATTCGCGATCGGTGATCAACGCCTTGGCTTCGCCGTGTTCGAGAATGTAGGCGATGGTCGCAGGCTCAAGCCGCGTGTTGATCGTATTGAGCACGGCCCCCAGCATCGGCACCCCGTAATGCGCCTCGGCCATGGCCGGGACGTTCGGCAGCATGGCCGAAACCGTGTTGCCGGGACGAATGCCGGCCCGGGCAAGGGCCGAGGCCAATTGTCGCGCACGGTCGTAAAACTGACGATAGCTATAACGGCGGGAGCCATGGATGACCGCGATACGGTTTGGATGGATCTCGGCCGCACGAGGCAGAAAGGATACCGGCGTCAGGGGCGCAAAGTTTGCGGCGTTCGGTCCGAGGTTGGCGAATATCCCGCGGTTTCCGCTTGACCTTATATATTTGGCCGCGGCTGTGCCGCGCGCCGATTTACGAATCCCGGTAGACTTTGCTTTGCGAAGGAGCTTGACCGATCGCTTCGCTTTTCCCGACTTGGCCATCGATTTCCTCCCCCGTCATCGGCGTCGATGAGACAAGTTTTCTTATTCAAGTACCGTCAGCTTGACCGGTGCGCTGCCGTGACGTCGATTCTCAGCTTGCAGCGTGCTGACGCCTCCATTCTTGCGCCGCGTCAAAACGTTCGCGCAAATATTCCGTTTGTTCGGTCACGGCGGTAACGGCCGCCTCGGCATTTCGCGCCCGCAAAGCCGCGAGTATTTTTTCGTGCTGTTTGACAATTTCCTTGCGTTCGCGAAATCGAAAAACGATCATATTCTCGATCGGTTGCAGCGCCTCGATCACCGCGAACATGACGAATTGAAGCAGCGGATTGTGCGCGGCGTTCGCGAGCGCGCGGTGAAAGCGAACGTCCGACGCGCAGAAGTCGACGTCGGCAAGCGCGCTGTTCTTCTGGGCCTCGATCTCTCTTTTCATGATATCGAGATCAGTTGCTGTATTGCGCACGGCGGCAAGTCGCGCGCAGGTGACTTCGAGTTCATGTCGTGCTTCCAGGACCTCGGGGACCTCGAACTCGCCGAGACTGACCAGCAACGTTGTTGCGGTTGTCAGGTTGGAACTGACTTCCTCGCGGCTCGGCCGATTGATGAAGGTGCCGCCCGCTGGCCCGCGCCGAGACCGGATCAGGCTCTGCGCGGCGAGACGCTTCAGCGCTTCCCGGATCGTCGGGCGGGAGACCTCGAAATGCTTGGCGAGTTCATCTTCTGTGGGCAGTTGATCGTCAGCCTTCAGGGTGCCGTCGGTTATCGACTCGCGAATTTTCTCCGCGATCTGCTTGGCCAGCGACGCCGTGACGAGCGGTTCGTATTTCAATTTAGGCGCGTCCAACGCTCTTCTCCTACGGGCAGGCCGGCTGCTGCGGGATAGCGCCAGGAGCGCGTGGGAACAACGGACGCATTTCATTATCCCGGCGTGTCATCGCGTTTCTCTTTTTTAAGCCGCATGCCGTGCCGGCCAAAACTGTGCCCGCATTTGTTAATTTGCTTGACAAATATCATAATAACAAAACTAACTAGAAGGCTAGTTCAAAAAAACGGTCCGCAAAGCGGAACACACTGGGGAGGATAGCTTATGGCCTCGGGCGCTTTGCGCCAGGAAGTTTCGCACCCCGACATCGTCGCTCTCGGCGAGCGGCCGCCCTTGGGCGTCGTTCCCAAAAAGATGCATGCCTTCTGCGTCCGCCAGGATCGCTTCGGCGAACCGAAAAAAGCGTGGCAGCGCGAAATTATTCCGACACCCGCGATCGGTCCGAAGGACGTCCTCATCTACGTCATGGCGACGGGGATCAATTACAACAACGTATGGGCGGCGCTCGGTTATCCCGTCGATGTCATCGCCGACCGTCAGAAGAAGGGCGAGCCTGAAGATTTTCACGCCGGCGGCAGCGACTGTTCGGGCATCATCTGGGCCGTCGGTGACGAGGTTACCAATGTGGCGGTCGGCGACGAGGTGGTCGTTCACAGCGGCTGGTGGGAACCGAACGATCCCTGGGTGCTCTCGGGCAAGGATCCGATGCTCGCGCCGTCAACGCGGATTTGGGGCTACCAGACCAATTATGGGAGCTACTGCCAGTTTGCCCGTGCGCAATCGCATCAATGTCAGCCAAAGCCCAAGCACCTGACTTGGGAACAAGCGGGTTGCTACATGCTTTGCGCCTCCACTGCCTATCGCATGTTGATGGGCTGGCCGCCCAATGTCGTTGAAAAGGGTGACGTCGTTCTCGTCTGGGGAGCCGCCGGTGGTCTCGGTAGCATGGCCATGCAGATCGTCGCCGCGCAGGGCGGCAAACCTGTCGCTGTCGTCTCCGATGAAGGCAAGCGCCAGTTCTGCCTCGCCCATGGCGCGGTCGGCGTTATTAATCGCAACGACTTCAATCATTGGGGCGTAATGCCGGACACCAAGAGCCCCGAATGGGGCAACTGGGCGAAGAGTGCGCGCGCTTTCGGCAAGGCAATTTGGGATTGCCTCGGCGAACGCAAGAGCCCGCGCATCGTCTTTGAGCATCCCGGCGAAGCGACGCTACCGACCTCGGAATTCGTCTGTGATATCGGCGGCATGATCGTGATCTGCGCCGGCACGACGGGTTACAATGTCACCCTCGATTTGCGCTACCATTGGATGATGCAAAAACGCTTACAGGGCAGCCACCTCGCCAACGACCAGCAGGCTGCCGCCGTAAACAAGCTCGTTATCGATCGCAAGGTCGATCCATGCCTGTCGGGCGTGTGGAGCTTCGATGAAATTGGTCATGCGCATCAGCGCATGCATGAGAACAAGCACCCATACGGGAACATGGCATGCCTGGTGAACGCCGTGGCCAAGGGGAGCGGTGCGCGTTAGACTGGAAAGCAAAACATCAACATTGTCAGGGATTGTTTGACGACAAGGGAGGGTACCGATGAGAAAATTCAATATCGCAATTGCGGCCGTCTTCGCCGGCGCGGTCCTGGCGGCCCCCAGCGCTGCGCCCGCGCAGGATCGTACCGTCAAGATCACCGGGTTCGGCGCCAAATCCGGCGTCGTTCGGGTGTTCGGCGTCAACAGCGAGGCGGCGCTGAAGGCCGCCGCCGAGGAAATCAACAAGGCCGGCGGCGTCACGCTCGGTGACGGCGCGAAGGCCAAATTCACCATCGAATTTCTCGACGACCGCTGCAATGCGGAGGAAGGCATTTCAGTCGTGCGCCGCATCGCGTCAAGCGACGCCTTCGTCGCCGTCGGGCCGACATGCTCGAATGTCGCCGAGTCGCTTTTCGGAATCCTGCAAAAGAAAGTTGGCGACGGGTCCGATAGCGGGCTGCAATTTCCGATCATCGCCGACGTAGCCGCGAAGGGCGGGCTGGCCAAGATTTCCGAATGGTCGTTCCGCAACGTGCCGAGCGAATTCGAAATGTATAAAGCGCTGTTCGCGTGGCTCAAGACCCAGCATCCTGATCTGAAAACGATATACGGTGGTGTCGAGAAGGATTTCGCGCATTCGAACGCAACCTTCGGCGTGATGAAGGCGCAAGCGGAGGCCAACGGCATGCAAATCGTTGGTCAAAGCGAATGGCTCTTGGCCGATACAACTTTCTCGACCCAGATTCGTGATATGAAACGCGCCAATCCCGACATCGTCGCAATTTCGGCGCATCCGTTCACGACTTGTGGCGCGTTGAAAGAAATGGAGCGTCAGGGCGTAAAACCGAAGCTCCTTATCGGCCTGACCAGCTCATCGAGCATTGAGACCCTGCAGGGCTGCGCGAAGCAGGCGGAAGGCATCATTATTCCGACAAGCTTTGCGCCAGTGACGCCGGAAGCCAAGAAGGCAGCCGACAATGTCGCCAAGTTCGGCGGCAGCGCCGATCTGCATAGTGCTGCGGCTTACGAGATCATGTTCATCCTCAAGGACGTGATCGAAAAGCAGAAGATCATGGCGAAGCCCGACACCGTAAAGGCGGACCGTGAAAAGATGCGCGCTGGCCTGGCGGCGCTGAAGGAGACAAACGGCCTTCTCGGCAAGGTCGGGCGCACGGCCGATCGCGAAGCGATCAAGCCGTTCCTCTATGTCCACGCCAAGGGCGGAAGCTGGCAGGTACTCTACAAGCCCTCGTCCTGAGTCCGCAAATAATGCGGCGGGCCGCTTCCTTGCGACCCGCCGCGTTCGTTTCCCATTCTTGACCCTCTAGCCCGGGCACGGCGGTGGATCTCCTCGATCTGATCGACACCATCCAGTCGATCGCCGACGGCGTGCTGTTCGGCACGACCTACGCATTGTTGGGTATCGGCTTCACGCTGATTTTTGGCGTGATGCACAAGATCAATCTATCGTTTGCCGCAGCATCCATTGGTGCTGCGTATGCCAGCCTGTTGATCCTATCCGCTGTTAAGGCGCCGGCGGTGGTCGTCTTTCTGATGGCGGCTGCTGCCGGCGGTGTTCTCGGCGGGCTCGTCTATCTCGTCGGCTTTAAGTTCATCCCGCTCGCCAATCCGCTGGCGACGCTAATGTCCACCGTCGGATTACTACTGTTGATCGACGAGATCATCGTGCATACGACGGCAGGTGTGCCGCTTAATTATCCAGCTTTGTTTTCCGACGTGATCGTGCCGATTGGGCCGTTCAACTTGCGCGGCGATCTGATGTTCGTATTCGTCCTCGGATGCGTGTGCATGACCGTGCTGTTGTTGTTACTCTATCGCACAAAGCTCGGTCTTGCCACGCGCGCGGTATCGCAGCAACCCACGGCGTCGCAACTCTGCGGCATTGGGATCATGCGCGTGAACATACTTACTTTCGTTATCACCGGCGTGGTCGGCGGAATCGCGGGCGCCATGACAGGCGCGGCCATCGGTATGCTATCGCCGTTGCTTTCGCTGCCTTTGACTGTGAAGGGTTTGATCGTCACCGTGATTGGCGGACTGGGAAGCATTCCCGGTGCGATCGTCGCCGGCCTCGTTGTCGGAGGCTTGGAGAATTTTTTTCAATTCCTCCGCGGAGTTTCCGAGCGCGATCTTTACATCATGCTGTTACTGTTCGCTTTCCTTGTCTTCCGACCTGGCGGCATTTTCACAGTTGCGGCCGGACGCGATTGAGCGGGGCCGATCGTCATGGATTTCTATCTCGGACTGATCCAGATCATCGGCGTTCACACGCTGCTCGGCTTGTCGGCATATTGTGTTCTTCTAACCGGACAGGTCAGTCTCGCGCAGGCCGGCTTCTTCGCCATCGGCGCGTATGTGGCCGGGATGCTCACTGTGCTGCTGCATTGGCCGCTCGTTCTCGCGTTGATTGTGTCCGCAATTCTCGGCGGCGCAATGGCTTGCGCCGTCGGTTTTCCAGCGCTGCGTGTGAAGGGGTTGATGCTTGTCGTTGCAACAGCTGCGTTCGGCGAAGCGGTCCGGCTATTCTTCTTCAATTTCACCTATCAGGTGCAAAGCGGAGCTATTCTGCTAGGACCGCATGGCGGTGAGGGATTTCGCCAGATCCGTTACTTCCCAGAACACGGCTGGGGAACGCTCGACGTCGTGTTATTCATCTGGACCATCGTCGTGCTGGTCATGGCCATGCTGTGGTGGATGGACCGCTCACGGGTCGGCGCCGTTTTGCGTGCGGTGGGAGAGGATGAGCTTGCCGCGCAAAGCACAGGCATCAACATCACCGCGGTGAAGGTATCGGCGATGACAATCGGCGGCATCATCGCTGGAATTGGCGGTGGAATTTTCGCCCATTACACCACGCATATCGAGCACATACAGTTCGGTATCGTGCTGGCGACATTCGCCATTGCTTATCCGATCCTTGGCGGGCTTTCCAATGTGTTCGGGACGCTGCTCGCGGTTATCTTCATCCAGGGATTGCTGATCGAGGGACTCCGCTTCCTGGGTGATTGGCGAAATCTGTTGTTCGGCGGCCTTATCGTGCTTGCAATGAATATACGGCCACGCGGATTGCTGGATGCTGGCGTATTGATGACCTTGAAGCGATTGGTATCACGTAATGGGGAACGCAAAGGTGCTTGAGCTACACGGCCTGACCAAGCATTTCGGCGGGGTGCGCGCGGTCGACGGCGTCGATTTGACCGTGGCAAGCGGCGAAATTCTGGGCCTGATCGGTCCTAATGGCTCGGGAAAGAGCACGATCGTCAATCTCATCTGCGGGCTGTTTCCGCTAACGGCGGGCCGTGTGCTCTTCGGCGGCGCCGATATTTCCGAATTGCCTCCGCATACTCGCGTGGCACTGGGCATCACCCGGACATTCCAGAATATCCGGCTGTTTGGCCAATTGACCGTCTGGCAGAATCTCTGGGTTGCGCAGAATTCAGGCGAGCAACGCAAGCAGAATTTTCTTCCACGCTGGCTTGGTGGTTCGAAGGGCGCGCGCGCGGAAATCGACAGGATGCTCGAATTTTTCGATCTTGGGCATAAGCGCGATGAGCTTGCCGGCAATCTGGCGTTCGGCGAGCAGCGGCGCCTCGAATTCGCCCGCGCACTCGCGGCGCGACCGGCCCTGCTTCTGCTCGACGAACCGGCGGCTGGCATGAACGCGGAAGAAATCGAACAACTCGACAGTCGAATTCGCAAGATGCGGCAAAACGGCGTCACTGTGCTTTTGATCGAGCATCACATGGAGCTCGTCATGTCGGTTGCCGACCGCATTGCGGTGCTCAATTTCGGCCAGAAGATCGCAGAGGGAACGGCATCGGCCGTTCAAAGTAATCCTGTTGTTCGCGATGCTTATCTTGGCACTACGACTGGCGCGTGAAGGCAATTTCAATGCTCGACGTCACCGACCTCGTCACGGCCTACGGAAAGATCGAAGCACTCAAGGGCGTGTCGCTGCAAGTTGAAGGCGGCAAGATCACATGCCTGCTCGGGCCTAACGGCGCGGGCAAAACAACTTTGATGATGACGATCGCCGGCGTCTTACAGCCGCGGCGCGGTTCGATTCGGCTCAAAGGCGCGGAACTCGCCGGCCTATCGCCGGCCCGTATCGTTTCGCAAGGTGTAGCGCTCGTTCCGGAAAATCGGCTCGTTTTTCCGCATATGAGCGTCTACGAAAACCTGCTCGCAGGCGCCTATCAGCGACACGATAAGGCCGGCGTCAATGCCGACATCGAACGGATGTATGCGCGTTTTCCGCAGTTACATGAGCGATCAGAGCAGATGGCGGGCACTCTTTCCGGCGGCGAGCAGCAGATGCTGGCCGTCGCCCGCGCATTGATGTCGCAGCCGCGCCTGTTGCTGATGGATGAGCCGTCGCTTGGCCTCGCGCCGCTGATCGTCGCTGAAATCTTCAACATCATCGCCGAGCTCAATCGCGACGGCACGACCATCTTTCTTGTCGAGCAGAACGCGCATATGGCGCTGCAGGTGGCGCACCAGTTTTTTCTCATGGAGCAAGGGCGCATCACGTTCAAGGGAACACCCGGACAGCTTGCCGAGGACGAGGTTATCCAACGCGCATATCTCGGAACCCGGCGAGCTGCAGGTTAGCGAAGCAACAACGAAAGCCGATGATCGATCTCGTGCAGAATACGATCGACGGCGTGATGATCGGCTCATCTTACGGGCTGCTCGCGCTCGGCTTTACGTTGATTTTCGGCGTAATGCGCAGGCTCAATTTGTCGTACGGCCCGTCGATCATGATCGGCGGCTATGTCGGGACTGTGCTTTACGTGCAGTATGGCGCCGGTCCATTGGCCGTTGCCGGGACGATGATTTTGGGCGCGGCTATCGCTGGAATCTATGTCGAACGCCTCTGCTTTGCACCGATGCGCATGGGTGCGGGTATCGCTTCGATGGTGTCGAGCTTCGCGATCTGGATGCAGCTCGAACAGGCGGCGATCCTGGTTTTGCCCCGTCACACCTATCCGTTTCCACCGCTGACCACCGGCGCCCCGCTCGAATGGGGCCCGTTTCTGTTACGGCTCGATCACCTGATCATGCTTGGCTGCGCTCTTGGATTGACCGCAGCTATACAGTTCGCGCTCTATCGGACCCGTTTTGGGCTGGCATTGCGGGCAATCATTGGTAATCCAGTCGCTGCCCATCTTGTCGGAATCAATGTCAGCGTTGCGGTGATGCTTGCCTTCGCCGCTGCATCGGCGATCGGCGGCGTGGCCGGCTTTCTCGTGCTCTCGGTTGATCAGCAGGTCACGCCGATGTTCGGCATGTGGGCGACGCTGAAGGGCCTGATCGCCATGATGATCGGCGGGCTTGGATCGATCCCCGGTGCCATTCTCGGTGGATTGCTGCTTGGCGTCGTCGAGGCTCATTGTCAGTGGTATTTCGGACCGCAAATTCGCGATCTCGCCGCCTATATCGTACTGTTTGTCTTTCTCCTCGTGCATCCGGGCGGCTTGCTCGGCCGCGCGCCGGGTTCCGATATTGCAGCGCCGCGGACGCCGTGAACGATGGATGATTATCTCATCGGCGTCCTGTCCAATATCGGCGTGATCTCGTTCATCGCCCTGTCGGCTTACGTTTTGTTACTGACGGGTGAAATCTCCTTCGGCCAACAGGCATTCTTCGCCATCGGCGCCTATGCCGCCGGTATTGCCACGGCTTTGTGGGGATGGCCGCTGGCGGCGGCGATCGTGTGGGGCGCCGCGATTGGTGCTGGCTCCGCGATTCTGGTCGGCGTGCCGACGCTGCGCTTGCACGGCCTCTACTTCGCTATTGCGACGCTGGCGTTCGCCGAGATGGTGCGGATCTTATTTGAGCTTCTCCGCTACCAAGTTCTGATCGACGGCGAATGGGTTGGCCCCAACGGCGCTGACGGGTTTCGCAACATCCGATACATCTTCGAAAACGACATCAGCTCCCTTCAGTTCATGATACTGATTTACGCCGTACTCGTGGCCACGCTCTCAATGTTTTTACTCCTGGAGCGGTCGCGTCTCGGCGTGATCTTCCGCATGATCGGTGAGGACGAGACGCTGGCCGGATTGCAGGGCATTTCCGTCGCACGTCACAAAGTGCTCGCAGCCGGAATCGGCGGCGCGCTCGCGGGAATCGGCGGCGGCCTCTATGCGCATCTGACGACCTATATCGAGCCGCGCAGTTTCGACGTGATGCTTGGGGTACACAGCCTTGCCTATGGTCTGATCGGCGGGCTCGGCACCGCATTCGGTCCGCTGCTCGGTGTCCTGATCGATATCGGCCTGTTGGAAGCAATCAGGGCTCTGGCCGGGTATCGCATGATTATTTTCGGCGGACTTGTTGCAATCCTGCTGATCATTCGGCCACGGGGATTACTGGACGAAAAACTTGTGCACAAGATTGGTCGGATGTGGCGCCTAATTTTGCCACGCGGAGGGCGTGTGAAACTTGGGCCGAGCGGCGAAAAAATCTGAGGGAGGGAATTGATGATGACAACGTCTTGGCGATTTGCAGTCATCATGATGTTGGCGTTCATGCTGTTTCATCCCCAAACCGTCCTCGCTCAAGTCCGGGCAAAGGCCGAAGTTGACTGCCAGCCCGCCGCCGAGAAACTGCAATACGACTGCATCATCAAGCTCACCAATTCGCGCACGAACGAGCAACTAGCGGGGTTCGATTTGATGGTCGGTGCCGATATGCCATCGATGCCCGCGATGCATAACGTCAGGCCCGTTAAGGCCGACGAAGATCAGGAGAAAGGGACTTACAAAGCACGTATCGTGCTCGAAATGTACGGCGATTGGGCGCTGCATCTCGATTTGATCGGGCCCGTGCGTGACCGCGTGGTCAAGGTCTTGCGCTTCGAGCGCGACCGGGTTGGCGAGCCAACCTCAGCACAGACACCGGCACACCAACGTCACTAGATCCCGCCGTCGCGGGTAAGTCGGTGGCGTTATTATCGGTTGGACAAATCGACCGGGATACGCGCGATCTCCGCGTTCATGACGTTTCCGTTGAGCGCAATCACGGCGGACATGGTGTATTGACCCGCTGGCAGCCGGTCATTGAAGTCGATGTGAAACTTAAGATCGTCACCAAGCCGTGCGGTTCCTGCGAGAACAACGCGACTTTCTTGGTCGATGACGACGTAGCGGCATTCCACGGCGGCACGTTTAAGCACCGGCGCGGATACCGCTTGAATCGGGGTGCGATCCAACCGATAGCTCCTTTGAAACTTGTTGATCGATTCCACATCGCCGGACAGTGTCACTCGGCGGCCATTCCAGTCCGTCTTGGTGATGAATCCGCGCCGCGGGATTGCATAGGCGTCATACGAGCCGACACCCAGCGGGTAGGTCAAATCCCGGAAAGCGCCGAGCGTGGCGCTATTCGCCGACCAAAGCTTGAGTTGGTAGGGTCCGTTACTGACCAAAAAGTGCTTATGCTCCTTGTAGAATGCCGCAAGCGCCGTCCATCGTTTGCGTGCATCGTCGGTGCTCACTAGGGATCGCAAGGGAGTAGGGCGATAGCCTTCACGCGCGAAGGTCTCAACCAGCGCGATCAGCCGATTTTTCACTTGATCCGAGCGGACGAGATCCAGCCATTCGATGCCACGGCGCGCGGCTTCGTGTTTTGAAAATGCGGCCCAATTCCTGCCGACCGCTTCCTCCATGAGAGCGAGCAAGTGCCAGGGAACCGTGCTCCAGGGCGGGTCGATAACGGCATCGCGCTCCGGATCGCCAGGCGCATCCGATGCATAGACATCGACGAAGAACAGCTCGCGGACGAAGTTGACGTCACCGACGCGGAAACTCTTCGAGCCCGTATCGGTTCCCGTCACCTGTAAGCCGACTAAGCGCCGGCGCATCGCGGCTGTCGCTGCATCGACAGTAGCATCGTAATGCGCGCCATCGCCGTTGGGGCGCGTGCTCCAGCGGTATGCAAAGCTATAGGCATACATCAGATCGGCGGCCGTCATCCGCGTGCCGTCATGAAATGCGGAACCGAGGACTCGGTAGGTCAATTTCACCTTGGCGATTTGTCCCGGCCCAACGGGCCGCAATTCGCCGCCCGCGGGATCGGGCAATACGGCCTTCTCCGGAACGGGAATTACGGCGCCGGTAACGGCCGTTGGCCGCACCGGCGTACCGCGCTCGACAAGGGGCTCGGCGAGAATGGAAAGGCTGACGAAGGTGTAAACCACCATGAGCGCGGTTAACGGAATCTGCGACCGCAAGACGACGCTTCGTCTGCCGAAGAGTTGTATTGCCCTGATATGCGCGAGATAGACCGCAGCGATATGTCCCAGCACGATTGCCGCAACCGCCGTGTACCAGGCAAAACGGGCGCCGACGATCGCGATCGCCGGTTGGTATTGCGCCGTTCCAAATAGGTTCCAGCCATAGCCAAATGGATCGGAGATGAGCGGAACGATGTATTGTCCCTGTACCATGAGGAACACGAAATAATGCGCAGCGTGGTAGCCGATGGCGATCGGCACTAGGCTGAAAACAAAATTTCGTGCTATTTCCAGCGTCGATAATTGTCCCCCAATGGCGGCGCGCATGAGCGCACTGACCGCAACATAGGCACCAAGAAAAACAAGCCAAAAGCCGGCAAGTCCGCCAGTTCGGATTGTCAGCGACGCAAGACCGCCGAGCGCTTTCAGGCGTTCGCTTAGCGTGCTTTCAAGGCCGATCCATTCGGGTGTGGTCAATGCACCGTCATAGAGAACGGTCGCGAGCAACAGGAGCACGAAGGCCGTCATTGAAATCGAGGCGGGTTCCCCGTCGCGAAGGCCGACGCCGAATGGCCGCAGCGCCAGGCACGGCGTCCGTTCCCTGTCGAACGCTTGCGTCGGCGCGAAGCGGGCATAGGTGCCAAACATGACCGCGAAGACTTCGCCGTGCCGCAGCCAAGCGTCACGGCCAAAAGCGAACATGCCGGCAAGTGTGAGGATAGTATAAGCGGTCGCAAGCGTAGCGATATGCCTTGGCACGGCTGGATCGGGATAAACGAGTTCGGTCCAGGAGAATGCGAACAGCAGGGCAACGGACGGCCACACACCAAGCGCTTCCGGATAAGGCAAGCGCAGCGCACATTCCTGCGAGTGGACACGCCTGCAGAGCGCATCCACGCCGTCAAAGATTGCTCGCCACGGATTGATGAGCGCCCACACGTCGCCTGCGAAGGCCGAGACGTAGACGAGGCCGATCCAGCCGATGACCCATACCAATGTAGGCGCGATGTTTTGATACGGATTCTGGTTGCCGAAGAATCCCGCAAGTATCGTGATTACGAACAGTCCCAGCGCAGCAAGCTTGATTGCAAGTACCGAGGCCGGATGCCCGAGCCACCGCATGGGCGGATGTGCAAGCAAGTCAACGCGCGGATGGATATCCGCATCTGGCGCGTGCCGGAGCGCCACGCCGATGATGAAAAATGTTGCGACGATCGCGGCTGCCGCGCCGAACACATAGAGTGAAAGCGGCAACGGCAGGTCATACCGCTGACCGAAGCCGTGGGCGCTTGCAGGTGTGCTGTTGATAACAGCCGCGGCGATTGCCGCGATTCTGCAAATGACAATGGCGCCGCGATTTCGTGCGCACGCTTTACTTTGGATAAACCTCGATGCGAACAAGCGGGGCTTCCCCATGTGAGTGGCCGCTCGAACCCTTATTCGGCAAATGAACCTCGATCGGGTATCGTCCCGTCGCTCGTGCGGTGAACGTCATTTCCGCCACGGAACCGGGCTCGACCCTCGTCTCGATGTTATAGCCGTGCAGATGCAGCACGATCGGCCGATCCGTGCTCCAGCGCAATTTGACGATGTCTCCCTGTTTCACGCGAACGAGCCGCATGGCGTCGGGCAAGTGGCCGCGTTCGACGCGCAGATCAAATGTGAGTTCGGCGGCGTCGGCGCTGGCTGTTGCGAAGAACAGGACCGATGCAATCAGCATCGCACGCGTGTGCATCGAGTTGGCATTCATTACTGCGTTTTTCTCTCGTCATTGCACCGGAGTCGCCTGAACATCGGATATCCGGTTGAGCATCCATTCGGAGTCGTATGGCGACGGTAACAGTGCCGAGTCACCTACCGCCGACCACATCAGCCGTCCGAATGGATCGGAAAAGCCTGATATCGGATTCCACGCCGATGACGGTACTGCATCGACGCCGAGCGAGAGCCAGCCGTTCCAGGGAAAATCCTTTAGCTTTACCGTGCGGACAAAAATTGCCGAATTGAGACCGCTGATCGAGTCGTAGGCGATGTTCTCGATGCCGGCGGAAAACTCATCGGTGAAGTATTCGCGCTTAACAGTGTAGCCGACGATCATGTTGCGGCAATCACGCGTCAACTCGGTCACAAGCGCGCGCTCAAGATTAATGCGTTCGACAGCATTGTCATAGGCGCCAGCCTGCAGCTGTTGCCGTGCGCCGCCGATGCGCGCCTCCGCGTCAACATCGCCGCTGGACCGCGCCAGCAGAAGATGCGCATAAAACCATCCCGCCTTCAGCCAAGACGGGCCGAGCCAGCCATTCACGGCGAGCGTCGCGGACGCCATCAGATCAGCCGCGCTTGCCTCCGCAACTTCGGCATCCCATTCATTCAGCGCCGCCCAATTGGGATGGCCGAGACGCGCCGCCAGGGCGCGATCCGCTCGTATCTTCAAATCGCCTATACGGGGAGCTGCCGCGCCAGTGTTTTCGGCGGCAAGACGTACTTTTGCCACTTCGGCGAGATCGACGTGGTGGAGATAGTCGCCGTGAAACGGCGTGACCGGGTAGGGATGAAAAACCAGATCTTTACGGCTCGCCGCGATATCGCGGGCAATAGCGCCGACGGCGGCGCATGCGTCCCTCTCCGTCCTGGCAAATGTGGAAGAAGGATTGAGTCGGACGCTGACAAATGAGCCGAGTGACTCGACATTACGGATCGATTGCGGTGGTGTCTCGGCGAACCGGAGCCCGGCGCCGACCTGCGCCTGGATCTGCCCCGCGGTCAGCATCGCCGCTGCGCGTTCAGGTGTAACCGTTTCGATCTTTATTTCGTGCGGATAATAGGAGGGGTAGATCGGCAGTTCATGACCGCTTCTGGCCACCGTTGCTGCCAGTGTGGAAAACAGCAGGGCGGACGCGATGCGACCTTTCATGACGGCGTCCTGGCATGGTGGCGGCTGGCAGTTCGCATGAGCGCGTCAAACTGCACGGCATTATTAACCGCGCAGGGCCTTGACCACCTTTTCATCGATGAGGGCGTCCTTTGGCGGTCCGTGAAAAATAATCTCGCCGCGATCGATGGCGTAGAGGCGGTCGCCGATGCGCGTTGCCGCGCCGAGATGGGATTCCGCCATCAGGATTGAAATACCCATCGCCTTGATCTTCATCACTGCGTCGGTGAAGCGATTGACGACGACCGGTGCCAGCCCCTCGAAAGCCTCGTCGAGCAGCAACAGCGTCGGTGACAGCATCATGGCCCTTGCAACGGCGACCATCTTGCGTTGTCCGCCGCTCAGATGCAGCCCTTGGCGCTGCAGCAGATTTTGTACCTCGGGAAAAACTGAAAAGGCCTGTGCCTGCGGATCGGAACGCTGACCGCTATTGCGCTTGCGCACAATCTCCTCTCCGAGCCATTGGCTGATCATCAGGTTTTCGCCGACTGAGAGTTCGGGAAACACGCCGCAATCCTCGGGCGAGTAGCCGATTCCCCGCTTTGCCCGCTCATGCGGCGGCAGCGACGTAAGATCTTCGTCATGGAATACGATCTTGCCGGTTCTGACCGGCAGGAAGCCCATGATGCTTTCGATCGTTGTGGTCTTACCGGCGCCGTTGCGTCCGACAAGGCAGACGACCTCCTGCTTATCCACCTGCAGGGACACCCCGTTTAGGATATGCGCGGGTCCGCGATAAGTGTCGATCGCCTTGACGTCGAGCAGCACGATCAATCCTTTCTCGTAAATGCATCGGGTCCGGAAGAGCCGAGCAGAATCATGGCTACCTGATCGTTATTCCTGATCGCATCCGGCGTTCCTTGCGCCAGGATTGCGCCCTGATGCATCACGACAATGCGGTTAGAATATTTAAAAACGACGTCCATATCATGCTCGATGATTACGGCCGTGATGCCTTCGCCGCGAACGACGGAGGCGATGGTATCCATGATCTGGCCCTTGTCACGGGTGCTCACGCCGCTCGTCGGCTCATCGAGGAACAGGAGCTTCGGCCGCAGCGCGTAGGCCAGCGCCACGTCGAGCAGCTTGCGCTCGCCTTGTGCGAGATCGCGCGCGGTCTCATTGCGCTTTCCCGCGAGCCCGAACTGGCCGAGTACATTGTCGGCTTCGACGATTACGTCATGGTCGAGGTGGGCGAGTGCCGCCATGTTGCGGATCTTGCCCTCGCGGGAAAAAACCGCCAGCGCAACGTTGTCGAACGCGGACAGATCGTCGAACAAATTCACAAGCTGGAAGCTGCGCGCAATTCCAGCCCGCACTCGCGCCGTTACCGCGGCATGCGTTACGTCATGCCCCTTGAAAATGATCTTTCCTGAATCGGATGTCAGAAGGCCACTGACCACGTTACAGAGCGAGGTTTTGCCGGCGCCATTGGGGCCGACGAGCGAGATGAACTCGCCGTCGGCGATGGTCAGATTGACATCATCGACGGCGCGCGTATCGCCGAAATAACGCTTGAGGTTGACGGTCTCGAGGAGGTTCATGTCATATCCTCCCCCGCAACTTTGATGTCATCCGCGCAACCGTGCCGACGATACCGGTCGGCAGCGCCATGACCAGGATTACAAGCACGAGACCGAGCAGCAGCTGCCAATACTCGGTGCTCGCGACGGCATAGGTCTTGAGATAATTGAACACCACCGCGCCGACGATCGGGCCGGTGAACGTGCGAAAGCCGCCGAGCACGCTCATGAACACGATCTCGCCGGAGAATGGCCAATAAAGAATGTCGGGCGTGGTCAATCCGTTGAGCGGCACCCAGAGGATGCCGGCGAGGCCGGTAAACGCGCCCGAGATCATGAAAGCGATCCAGCGATAGCGTTGCACCGAGATGCCGACAAAGCGCGCGCGGACTTCATTGTCGCGGATCGCCTGCAGCGCCTTGCCAAATGGCGAATGAACAATCACCCACATAATCACGGTCGATACCGCAAACAATGCAAGCACGTAATAATAATAAGCATAGACGAAGCGCTGGAACGCGCCTGGCCCGGCGAAATTGATGAGGCCGCCATACAGCGTGAGTTTGGCGGAGGCGACGCGGATGCCGTCGGTGCCGCCGGTCACCCAGAAGAATTTGAAGGCGAGGCTCCAGAGCACCTGGGACAAGGCGAGCGTCAGAATACCAAAGAAGATACGCGTGTGACGTACACAGACGAATCCGAACAGCGCCGCGATCAGGATCGTGGCGGCGAGTCCGCCGAGGATGCACAGCTCCATCGATTGAACGCCGAGGTCGCGTACGATGAATGCAACCGCATAAGCGCCCGCGCCGAAATATGCGGAATGGCCGAACGACAGCAATCCGGTATAGCCGAGCAGAAGATTGAAGCCGAGCGCGGCGATGGCGAACACCAAGCCGTAGGTGAGCAGCTGTGTTTGGTAGATTTCGACGAACCGCGGCAATACGGCCAGGGCGGTGAGGATGATGACCGTGACGACCAAGAGTCGCCAGGTCGAGGCGCCAGTTGCTGGACTGCCCATTCTCATGCCCTCCCGAACAGCCCGGTTGGGCGAACGAGAAGGACGGCGGTCGCGATCAAGTAAAGCACGGCAAGCTCGATCTCCGGAAAGAACTGAATTCCGGCCGTGCGCACGAAGCTGACAATAAGCGCGCCGACGAGCGCGCCCTCCAGGCTGCCGAGACCGCCGACTACCACGACGACGAAGGCCAAAACGAGCACCTCGATGCCGATCCCGAGCACCGCTGCCTGCGCCGGCACGACAATGGCGCCACCTAGGCCCGCCATGAAGCAGCCGATAGCGAAAGCCTGAATATAAACGCGGCCGACATTGATACCGAGCGCCGAGGCCATCCGCCGGTCCTGCGACGTGGCGCGCAGGATGACGCCAAATCTCGTGCGATAGATGAACCACCAGAGGCCGATCGCCGCAAAGAAACCGGTCGCGATGACGACGAGGTTGTATGTCGGATAGATCAATAGACCGATCGGGAGGCTACCCATGCGGTCCATGATCAAGCCGGCTGTGAGCGGCGTCGGACCGAACAGAAACTTGATGACGTCTTCCATGATCATGAGCAGGCCGAACGTCACCAGCAGGTGATACTCTTCCGGCCGCCGGTAGAGCGGACGCAGCAGCGTCGGCTCAATCACCGCGCCCACCGCCGCGACGACCACGGCGCCGATTGGCAGGAGCAAAAGCAATCCGGCCAACCCCAACGTGCCGGAAACCGCGTGACCGAGCGCGCTGCCGACCACCCATGCAGACACATAGGCACCGAGCGCATAGAGCGTTCCATGCGCGAGGTTGACGATGCGCATAACGCCATAGATCAGGCTCAATCCCGCGGCGATGAGAAACAAGACCGCCGCATAGAAGAACGAATTGAGAATTTGAATGATGAAGATCGTCACGATTGCCCCTCAACCCCTTAAATCACGTACGCCCCCCGGCATTTCTATTTACTCTGATATTGAATGCGGCCGATCTGCGGATTAATCGTATTCCCATCAAGAAAGATAGCCGTGATCAAGGTATAAGCGCCAGCCGGAAGCTTCGGCGGCAGCGACAAATTAAATCGACCGTCCGGCAGCCGCGTTGCGCCTCCGGCGGCTGCGACCCGGCCATCGGCGCTAATCGCGACATACCGCGGCATCGTTTGGATCGGCAATGTGTCGCGCAACGTCTCGCGCCGCAAAGGCATGCGAACGATGCGCCTGTCGCGTTGTTCCTTCACGGCGAATTCGGCATCGACTGCAACCAGCACGCGATTGTCTGCCTGTTCGACATTGGTGATCAGCGCGCGCGGCGGATAGGCGAACCCATTAAATGTGCCAAGCCCGACCGGGTAAGTGAATTCGCGATTCACGTCGAAGACTGCCGACTCGGCAGACCAGCTTTTTAGCCGGTATGGTCCGTTGGTCACGAGTACGTGGCCTTTTTCCTCGACAAACTTGTCGAGCATCTGCCACCGCGCCTTAGCGGTCTCAGGGCCGACAAGGGTTTCGAGCGCGGCGGGACGATAGCCGGTTTGTGCAAATTCCTTAATAAGCGCGCGAAACTTGACGAGTTGCGCCGGATCGCGGACGAGATCGAGCCAAGGTACACCGCGCCGTTTGGCCTCGCTCTCCGAAAACGCCGCAATCCCGCGTTCGACGGCAGCCTCCATGAGCGCGAGTACGTGCCAGGGCACGGCACTCCAGGGCGGCGCGATCAACGCGCTCTGTTGTTCGTCAGATGTAAGATTATTGAGATAGACCTCGACGATGGGGCTGCGATGGGTGAAGGTGAGGTCCGCGACCCGGAGCGCTATTTCCTCCACCTTGATGATTTTGACGCCGCGTAATCGTTCACGCATCAATCGCGTGGCTAACGAAATATCCGGATCGTAAGTCGAGTCCTTATTTTCGTCTGCGCCCCAGCGGTATGCGAGCGCGTAGGGGTAGAGTAGATCGGCCGCCTCCGGCACGGTTTCATCTTGGAACGCAGAAGCCAGCACCCGATACAATACTTTGGCGGTCGCACCTTTTCCCGCGCCGACCGGCACGAGCGAACCAGTACGGGGCTGCGGGATCAGGGCATCCGGGGGAATCGGGATCGATCGTTGGGCGCTTGATTCATCCCCTTGCCTAATCTCGGCACGATTTGAAACCCAGCGACTGTTGGTGGGGATTGGATAAAAGGCATTGTCAGCAACGGTCGCCCAAATCAGGCGACCGGGCGCATCGGTGAAACCCGCAAGCGGATTCCAAGCCGCAGCCGGACGTTCATTGATACCGACGCGCAACCAACCATTCCAAAAAAAATCCTTAAGCTTTACCGCGCGCAAGACAACCGGCGAATTAAATCCGGATTGCGAATCGACAAGGATATGCTCGATTCCGTTGGAAAAATCGTCATTGTGAAATTCAGTCCTTAATCGATATCCGACGACGGCGCGCTCGCAGCCGGCGGTTAGGGTCCCCAGCAGATCGCGCTGAAGATTGGTCTCTTCGGCCAGATCCTTGAATTCGCCATGGGTGAGGCGATCGAGGATCGTGTCGGCGCGTTCGCGGCTCTTGGCCTCGGTAACGGAAGGGCGCAGCAGGTGAAAGGCTTGGAACCATCCCTCCTTTGTCCATGGCGGTGCCGGCCAGGCGTTGAAATTGGCGCCAGCTTGGCGATTAAGTTCCATCGTTTCGACTTCGCCGAGCTCAATGTCCCAGTTAGTTGCATGAACGTTCACATCCGGTGAGAGCAGTGAACTTTGCACTTTACTTGCGCGAAATGTTAGTGGCGCGAGGGACGTCGCAGCCTTGGGCGCCGAAACAATATCGGCGTGGCTCAAATAATCGGCGTGATAGGGCGTAACCGGAAATGGATGTGCAACAATGTCCGGCTGCTTCGCGAGCGCCGCAGCTGCTTGTCCGATTGCACCGCAGCGGGCATCGCGGTTCTGCATGCGCGACGACTGCGGATTGACGCCGGCGACGATCAGCGATTTGAGCGAGGCGATCGATTTCAAATGCGCGGGAGGTTGGCCAGTGAAACGCGGAGCGCCGCCAAGATAGACATGCAACGGATCAGTCTTGCTGACGAATTCCCGCGCCGCAGCGGCCGGATCGAGCGACTCGATACGAATTTCCTGCGGATAGAACGAAGGAAAATAGGAAATTTCGTGGGCAGCGCAAACAAGAGATGTCGTGGCACAAATCAGCGCCGCCGCGACGAGCGCGCGAGCCTGGATTGTAATCAATAGTTTCCACGCAAACATGTGGGATCTGTTAGCAACGCCAGTCGCATCGCGACAAAAGGCCATGCCCTCGGGTGACGAGGGCATGGCTGTTTAAATGCGCGAGCGTTAGGCCACCTGCGGCCAGGTCTCTTTGATCCAGTTGAAGGTCGAGGTCGGATCGTTGTGACCGCTACCCGGCTTCGGCCATCCCGGAGGCGCCGTAATGTTGCGGATCGGGATGGTGATCATCCGATTCGGATCGAGAATCTGGAACGGATAGGCGTCCACATTCTTGCTGAATCCAGTCACTGCGTCCTTGTAGCCCTGGTGATTATCCGGGCGGATGTAGAGGTATCCAGCCGCGGTCTCGAAATACATGCCTTCGAGTTGACTGATGATCGCCTCTTCATCCGGCCAACCGCCGGTAAGCTTGTTAGCCTTCTCGACCGCCGTCCGGTACATGTGCAGCGTGTGGTACGCGCCATCCGACTGGAAGTTCGGATACTCGTTCCAGCGCTTGTGGTACTTCTCGACGAAGGTCTTGTTGGCGGGCCAGCGATTGCCGGCTGGATATGTGAAGTAGTAGTTCGAGTGCACGCCGGCGATTACGCCTTCGGGGTGATCCTTGCCGATCGCGTGCGGCGCAACGCCGAACGCGATGGTGCTCGCGAACTTCGCCTTGTTGAACATGCCGTAGCGCAGGGCTTGTTTGTACATCGCCACGTAGTCGCCACCCCAGACCGACGACATGATGATGTCCGGATTCGCCGACATCGCCTTGGTGATATGGGCGGTGAAGTCGGTAGTGCCGAGCTTTGGCCAACCTTCCGAGACGACCTCGGCGCCGGGCACGAGCTTCTTGTATGCGAGCGTGAAGTGGTCGAAGGCATTACGCCCGTAAGAATAGTCCGGGTGAATGTGCGCGATCTTCTTCGCCGTCGGCCAGGTTTGCGCCGCCGCGACCGCGCAGGTCACGCCGTCCGCCGACTGAATATTGGTGATACGGAACGTAAATTTGGGATTCGGCACTGCCTTGTCCCAAAGGAAGTCGGTGCAGCCGTCGACGAAGATTGTCAACAGGCCGAGCTCCTCGGCCACCGGCCCGAGCGCCGGCGTGTTGCCGCTCGAGATGACGCCGGTGAACATGTCGATCTTCTCGGAAAGCTTCATGCGGCGAAGCTCTTTAACGTTGGCGTCGGTTCCTGCGGCTTCGTCAGCGGTGATCGTCTCGATTTTGCGCTTGCCGAGGATGCCGCCCTTCGCGTTGATCTCCTCGGCGGCGAGAATGTGGCCCTTCAATGATGGTTCACCAAGCACCGCAGCCGGGCCGGTGAGGAACGTCATGTGTCCCATCTTCAGCGGCGTATCGGGAATCTTTCCCTTCGGAGCGCTGGCGGTCTGGGCCTCGGCCGGGCCGATCACCGGCACTGCCGACGCAGCGGCAGCGCCGACTGTGACGCCCAGTTGGTTTAGGAAACTTCTGCGATCTACTTTCTGGTCCATGGAATATCCTCCCTTTCGGATTGAAATCTGGACAATGTGGCCACGTCCAAAGCGGAGTGCTCTTGGCATTCTTATTTGTGGCTCATGCCAATAGTCTAAGCGGTTATTCAGAAGCGGGCTATAGCCTCAAGCATGCCGATTTGAGGGTGGGCGGGAATCAACACCTTCCTAAGGACCCTTAAGTCCCCTGGAATTGACCATGCAATGGGCATTTCGGTCGGATGATTATTCCAATCGCATTTATTTGATACCACCTAACGTAACTGAGCTGCCCGGCGGCCGGCAGCCCCCCCGGCGATCTTACCGAACACTGAGCCTGCCATCAGTCCGGTACCTCCCGGATAGTTGAAATAGAACAGTCCGCCGACAAGTTCACCGGCGGCGTATAGACCGGGGATTGAATTCCCATCGGTGTCCAT
>JACQTM010000377.1 GCA_016210825.1 Hyphomicrobiales bacterium | reverse complement strand
GTCAATGATCCGTTGGATGTTGTGGCTCGTCGGCGGCCTCCTGCTCGGCGGCATCGTGCATCTCGCGACGATTCTCATCCTACCGCGCACCGCAGCGCAGGATGCCTACTCGCGGCTTTCAGCGATCACGCCGGTCAACGGCGTCGTTCCGATTCCTTCCCCCTCCCCCGAAAAATCGATCATGCCGTTCATGGATCCGGCATTCGCCAGCGCCGTTTGCCGCTATGATTTAAGCAGTGGACCGCTCAAGCTCACCGCTCCGGTCAGCCCCGCCTATACATCGGTTTCGTTCTATACCCGTGCCGGTATTGCCTATTACGCGATCAACGACCGCGCTGCCGGCCGCCGCGTCATTGAGCTCGATCTGATGACGACGGCGCAACGCGCCGACTTACCCGAGGACGAGGATGTAACGGCGGCCGACCGTCTGATCGTTGAATCGCCAACCCCGACTGGGCTCATCGTGCTGCGCGCCCTATCCCCCGAACCCGCATTAATGCCGGTCGCACGCGCGACGTTGGCGGCGGCCAATTGCCGGCAGGAATAAGACACAATCAGATACCGCGGACCGGAATTCGCAAACCCAAATCAATCACCAAAGAAGGGCCACTGGCTCAGGTCGATGTTCGGCAATCCGCTGCCGCAGCAGCGTCAATGACCGGTCGGCGTTGACCGCCGCGTCTGAGGGCGTCTCGATCACGAGACGTTCCAGCGCGATACGATACGATGCCGTCCGCTCCGCCAACGAGCGATGCACCCAATTGACGATTAGTTTGTTCTCATTGACCCGGCTTAAGGCTGCGGTGCGATCGGCTGGAGAAAGGCCGGCAACATAAGCCATGCTCTTTTCGCGCTTACGATCAAGATCGAGCACCTTGCGCGCGGTCGCAAAGAACGGGCCGATCCGCGTGATATCGTTGCGGATGTCCTCGGTCAGCTTCCGGTAGCGGGTCGATGTCGAGCGATAAGCGGACGACATCAGCTGATCGCAATAAGCCGTGCGATTGAAATCGAAACCCGTGGCGTTGAAGTTGCGCAAGATGCCGTATTCGCTGAGCACGCTATACCATCGCTGACGGTCGTAGGGCGGCTGAATCAACGGAAAGGCGAGATCGCGCAACTTCCGCTCGGGATCTGTCAATTCATACGGAGAGATCGGCTGACCATAGGCGCGTGCGGCATCGGCGCCGACCCATGCGTGTATGTCGTCTTCGACCAATAAAGGCCGCAGGCGTCCGAAATCGCCGTAGGCACAACCGGCAAGCAAAAAAAGACCGCAGACAGTAACGATCCCCGGCGCCGCGTGTTTAGCGGACCAAGATGGAATCGGCGGCCATATCATCGCGGGGGCGCGATTAGGATCGGTTGACACGGCGGCGGCGGCGGCTCGGGGTTGAACGTACGCCGGGTTCGCTTATGCCCGTTGGCTCGCCCGCTGGCCGTTCGATCCGCACCACCGGCAAAATGATGACGTCTGCGGGTTCACTTTGCGCATTCAGTCCTTTGACCCGCCCGACACGCTGGTCGTGGGGGAAAGCAATTACGGTTCCCATGTCCCAATTCCCTTAACCGTCCTTATGCGAGGGATCCCGGCCGGGCCGCGGATCGGCGCGCGGGGCAATTAAGAGCGAGGCAAGGTTAACGCTCTGCTAACGCCGGGCACCTAGAATGGCTTTGGTGTAGGCGTAGGTGATTGTCGTGTTCTCCTTTTCTTTCCCACATCTCGAAGGCTTGCTGAGTCTCGCCCGACGCGATGGGGTCGATATCCGCCCGACGCTGCTGCGCGTCCTGACCGACCTCTATGTACAGAAAAGCATGCACAGCCCGGATGAGGAGCGCCACTACACCGAGCTTGCGCTCCGGCTGCTTGATGCCGTGGATATCCCGGTACGCAAGGCGGTAGCGACACGGCTCGCCCATCATCCCGATGCGCCGCTGGCCGTACTCGGCCGGCTTACCCGTGACGTCGCCGAGATTGCCGCGATCATTCGCTCAAACGCCCGGGGTCCCAGCTCCATTAAGCCGCTCGCGCGCGAGGTCGGCGCCGGCACCCACGCCCATCAGAGCTACCAAGGCATCGCCCGCAAACAAGCGTTGAGAGATTTTGCCGCACCCGATTCCTTGGCAAAGCCCGCCGATTTAAGCGACCTCTTCTTTTCCGCCGATGCAGCTGAACGGCGCCTAATTCTCTTCAACATCGAGTTTGCGCCGCTGGCGCCAATCCAACCGATATCTGGGACGTCCGCATCCGAATTGGCAAGCCGCCTGGAAACAGCCGCTCTGACACGAAACACCGGCGAGTTGATGCAAATCATCGAGAACGCCTGTGCGATCGATCGCGCGCATGCGGAACGCGTCGTCAACGACCGGTCCGGCGAGCCAATTATCGTTGTCGCCAAGGCGCTCGCCGTGCCGGCGGATGTCCTCCAGCGCATGCTTCTCTTTCTCAATGCCAATGTCGGGCATTCAGTCGCCCGCGTTTACGAGCTTGCCGCCCTGTTTGACGAGATCACGCCAACGGCCGCGCGGTGCATGATTGCAATATGGCGCGGCTCGCATCGCGCGAGCGCCAGGCCGGCCCGATATGCACCAGTGCATTGGAACGATGAATCGCCCGGCAGTCGTGAAATCACATCACCGCAGCCGCGGCGCATCGGGTCCGCACTCTTCGCCGACCGGCGCCACCTCACTCGACGCCGCCCGCACGGCGATTAGATTGGACGGCGGTCAAGTAACGACGCGATCGAGAAAATGACGACCGGCGCGATCCTCGACATCAACAATCCAGATGTCGGGATCGAAGCGCATTTCGCGTGAGATATATTTTTCAATATCGGCTTCGGGGGCGGGTTGCGCGGCAAGGCAAGCGATAAAAATTCGGTCGGCCGGTAGCCGTTCATCGAAGGCTGTTTGCGGTGCCGGTCCGAATAATTCGGCCGTTCCATCCATGCGGTCAATCTTGACGAAAATGCTGCCCGCTTCTTCGGCGCCGCGCCGGCGCACGACCGCATAGGCTCCTTCGATGGAGCAGCGGCGCAGATAGGCCGAAACCCAGATCGCCGATTTCAATCGCATGTGTCAGATATGCCGCGATCAGCGCTTAACCGCAAACCGGTGATGTCACGCGAGGCACTAATCGAAGGTTTGACCGGTCATGACTGACAAGTTCTTCGTCAAGCGGTCCGACACTTCGCCCGTGACCGGAAGCTTGTGCTGGCGCTCGTAGCGCTCGATTGCTACCCGCGTATCGTCATCGACCGTACCGGTCGCTTTGATCTGGCCATAGCCGAATTCGGCGAGGACGCGCTGCACGGTCATCACGCGCTTGGAGGCTTCGCGCGACACACGGACGGGATCGGCCTTCGGCGTCGGTGGCGTGACCGATGCGGTGATCGGCGTCGGCATTGGATTGATGGATTCGGATCTCGCGGCCTCGCGCGCGATTGGCCGCGGCCGCGGCATAACCACCGCGGGCACGGTCATGACGTGACGCGCCGCCGGCGGCTGCGATTTGTTGACGAAGATCGGTGCGGGATGCGAGCCCGATTGCAGAAAGAGCGCGTTCACAACAATCGCACCCGCCGCGAGCACGATCGTCAGCACCACAAGCGCATCCTTGCGGCGATGGCAGGGCGTAGCGCGGTGTGCGCTGGTTTCTATCCTGCGCGGCGCCGCGAATACCGGTTCTTTACGCACTCGTCTCTTACGCACTTCGTTTCACCTGGCTATTCATGGTTTCGCGGCTGGCTTTGTGATCGGTTTCATCCTTGCTTGCGGAAAAATGCCCGATTCGCGGCGTTTTTTTCGCTGACCGTGTCGCCTCGCAATCGATCGGCAGGCGGACAATCGCGCGCGTTCCGGAGCCAAGCTCGCTCGCGACCTTGAACTCGCCTCCGTGCAGCTCGACCAGTCCCTTGACGATAGACAGCCCAAGCCCGGTTCCGTCATGACGTCGGTCGTAGGCTGAACGCGCCTGAAAGAACGGATTGCCGAGGCGCGGAAGGTCGGACGTGCCGATGCCGACGCCGTTATCCTCAACGCTAACGACGAGCATAGCGCCTTCGGCGCGCGCGTCGATCGTGACGCAGCCGCCGTCTTTCGTAAATTTGACCGCATTCGACAGCAGATTGAGCAGGATTTGCTTGAAGGCGCGTTTGTCCGCGACGATCTCGGGTAAATCGTTGTTGAGTCGCAGCGACAATTCGATGTTCGCCTCGCGGGCCTTCAATGCCAAGAGTTCGCAGCACTTGCCGATGACGATTCCGGGCGCGAACGGCTCCGGCACGATCTCGAAATCGCCAGTCTCCATCTTCGACATATCAAGGATGTCGTTCACCATCGAAAGCAGGTGATGACCGGATTCGTTGATCAGTTGCGCGTATTCCTGGCGGCGTTTCGCCTCGATGCTCATCGAGCCGTCGTTGGACAGCATTTCCGAGAAACCGATGATGGCATTGAGCGGCGTGCGTAGCTCGTGACTCATGTTTGCGAGGAACCGAGTCTTGGCAAGGCTTGCGCGCTCAGATTCCGCTTGCGCTTGCTCAAGCAGCTGTTGCTCGGTCTTACGCTCGGTGACGTCGCGCATGACGGCAACAACTTCGTGTTCGCCTGCGCCGTCTTGTCCCTTGACATGTTCGAGCGGGCGGCAGCGCATCTCGATCCACACAAAGCTTGCGCAATGCTCTGGCGGATCGTTGTCACGCGTCCGGCGCACGCGGAATTCAACAGATCGTACCTCGCCGGAAGTCGCCGCATCCGCGAGCGCCGTTAAATATGCCGGGCGATCGGCAACATGAACGCGGTCAAACAATCCATGTCCCGACAACTCGTTCACTTTCGCTCCGAATAACGGTTCGGCGGCGGGCGAGGCAAACAACACAGCGCCATTGCGGCCGTGGCGAGTGATGACGTCGGTCATGTTGCGGGCGAGCAACCGATAACGGTCTTCTTCCGCGTAAAGGAGCCAAGAGCTGGTGCGTGTCAGTGATTCCGCGCCAAGCGCAAGCCCGGTTGCGTAAAGTGCAGCCGAGATAACACCAAGCGCCGCGAGCGCGCCGGTATCGGCTTCGAAAGCCGGCAGCGTACCAGTCCAGTAGAGAGCAAGGAGAAGCCCGGCCGACGCTAAGGCAAAGCTCGAAGCCGTGGCAACCACGCGGCGCGATGCGGATAACGCTGCTTCCAGCGGAACGACGACGAGCCAGATCGCCGCGAACGACGCAATCCCGCCTGTCATCGCCGCAACTGCGGTGACGAGCCCAGTCAGCGCCAGTGAGGAGAGCACATGGGCGCCCTCATAGCGTCCCGTTCGCGATAGATAATAGGCGATCAGGATCGGGGCAAAGAGCCATGCGAACACCATGACCTCAAGCGGGCCTGGAATCCCACGCGTTACCAGATAGACCGGAAACGCTGCTATCGCCGCAAGGCTGCCAAGCAGGCGCGGAGCGATGAACGAGCGATGGCGCGCGGTCATGAGTACGTCGCGCTGTGCGGACGGGTGAACGAGATGATCGATGTAATCCCGGACCGGCTCAAGCAAGCCCACAATTGCCAATGCACGTCCGGCTCGCAGACGCGTCCCCTTATTGCCTCGTTGGATAGTCGCAAGGGGCCATTAAGCGAACACTAAGGTCTTGCCGGACCAGGGTCGGCGAATACGCCTAGTTCTCGGCATTTTGTGCTCATTCATGCGGTCATGGTGAATCGTTGGTTGCCAAAGGATAGCGATGGGTTGCTCGACAGACGTCCCAGATCGGGAACCGGGGCCGTTTCAGACGCGAAAAGCTCGAATTCATCTCGCCTTTTGAGTCGAATCGCGATCGTTCGAATTTTACGAAAATTGCCGTCATTACAGTTTTAGGAAAAAGCCGATCGCATTCGCTTCGAATATGGGCAAAAGCCGCGGCTTGCGGCCAACCGCATCTTCAAGGCTGTTTGCTAGGTTGTCTCATGAGCGGCAATGAAAAAAATCGCCGCCGGGGACAAGGGTAGGGTCATGTTCTTCCTCTTGCGTACCGCGTTCTGGCTCACCATCGTGCTTATTTTATTGCCGACGGGCCAATCGCAGCCGACGCGCGCATCCTCGCAGGTCGGAACCGTGGAAGCCGTAACCGCGGCGACCGCGGCGGTCGCCGACATGAGCCAATTCTGCAAGCGCCAGCCCGAGGCATGCGTGGTCGGTTCGCATGCGGCTGTGGCTCTCGGCCATCGCGCGCAAGCTGGCGCAAAGATGCTTTACGAGTTCCTGACCGAGCGGCTCGGGCCCAATGAAACCGGTACCGTCGCGGCGAGCCCGTCCACCAAGCCGGTGCAAAACGTTGGTTTCAAGAACTCCCAGCAAACGTTGACGCCCGCTGACCTTCGCACCCCCTGGCGCGGCCCGCAGCCGCGTAAAGAAACCGATCACCGGAACCCCGCATAACCTTTCCGCGTCGATCCTCCAGGGTCGAACGGTGACGCAAGCCTATAGGCCGGCGGCGCCAGCCTTTCTTGTGCCAATACGCGCGAGAGCTATATGTAGTGTTGGCGCAGTGATGTCGGGACGCCGAATATACGTGGCATTGCAGCATGACAACGATCGACGAGATCACTGAGAATTTCACGCTGCTTGATGACTGGGACGATCGCTATCGTTACATCATCGAGCTCGGGCGGAGTTTGCCCGAGTTGCCCGACAAAGCACGTATCGAAGCCAATAAGGTGCAAGGCTGCGCCAGTCAGGTCTGGATGACGACCGCGATACGGCCAAATGGCAAGGATGGCCCGATCCTCAACTTTTCCGGCGATAGCGATGCGCATATCGTCCGCGGATTAATTGCAATTCTGTTCGCGCTCTATTCGGGCAAGCCGGCGCGAACGATCCTCGAGGCGGACGCGATCGCCCTGTTCAACCGCTTGGGGCTTGGTGAGCATCTGACGCCCCAGCGTTCGAATGGCTTTCGTTCCATGGTCGAACGCATCCGCGCCGAAGCCCGCAACGCGCTTGTACCGGCTTAAGGATCAATGCCGCTGGTGAAGGCGACGTCGGGTGCAAGCCATGTCTGCACTCGTGGCCGTGGCGCGCCGCGTGCTATAGCGCCAAAGCCGTAATGACGGGCAAGCCGATCGAGCGCCAGTTGTAAGACGACCTTCCCAGACCGCGCAGGCCAGCTGCGCTCGCGCTCGATGTCCGCAAGCCCCTTGAGAAAACAACAGATATCGAGCAGTAGACCTGCAAATTCCGGTCCGACCGCGTCGAGAGTGCTACGAATGCTCTGTCGCGCGCCGATGGCGGCTTCCGTGAATGTCGACGGCAAGTTACCGCCACGGCACTCGCCCGTGACCGGTGCGTCCCAGTTCGAGGTTGTTCGCGGCATCATCTGCGCGCGGGTAAATTCGAAACGCAATCTTTCGCCGGCCTGCAATTGATGCGGCTCGATCAGCGCACGGCCGTCGCGCCCCTTGCGGCGGGCAAGCCAGGCTAGTGGACTTTCCGTCTCATCCATCGTGACAGTGATTTTGCCATCCGGCGTCGTCATTGTGCGCTTCACCGGCGCCAAGTGCTGGCCGCGAAATGGGTCGACCCCGGCATCGCCCCGCGCCAGCGCC
>JACQTM010000376.1 GCA_016210825.1 Hyphomicrobiales bacterium | reverse complement strand
ATGTAGGAGAACATCGCACCCTGATCCCGAAAAAAGCCTCGCATCCCAATCTCCCATGCCGATTCACACTGGGAGAACTGAATCACGACACCTACGCTCTGGCGAGGTTTTTCAGCAAACTGCTAGAGTCTGATTCGTTCCGATTGAATCAGAGCCTGGTTCTAGCTATTTGTTTGAGCATGATCTTTTCCGACCTTCCTTCGCCCGCCGAAGCGGGCTTCGCGAAGGCGGGAAACCGGTTCCCACTTTTTGGGATCATGCTCTAACGCGCAGTCTTACGCTTTCCGATTTCCTCCCACAGCCAGCGCGCGGCATCATGCGGCGAAACGCCTTCGGTGCCGCCACCCGCGCGCAGATTGGCTTCGCGCATCGTCTCGACGCCAATTGTGCCGATCAAGGGCCGCAACGCCGCCCGCAGCTTTTCATCGCTAGCACGCCGCGGCGAGATCAGCAGGATCGCATCATACGGCGGCAATGCGCGCTTGGGATCGTCGAGGACGATAAGATCGAGTTGCGCGATACGCCCATCGCTGGTGAACGCCGAGATCACATCGACATCGCCCGCGGCGACCGCCGCGTACATGAATTCCGGCTGCATTTGCCGCTGCTCACGAAAGCCGAGCCCGTAGGCATCGCGGATCGCGGTCCATTCCGGCCGCCCGAAGAATTCATAGTCGCTGGCAATCGAGAGGCCGGGTGCCCGGCGCGCGAGGTCGGCGATCGAGCGGATGCCGAGTTCATCGGCGCGTTTGCGCGTCAGCGCCAGCCCATAAGCGTTTTCGAAGCCAAGCCCGCCGAGCATCGTGATGCCGCGATTGCCGGTGAGCCACGTTCCGACCTCGGCCAGCACCTGTTCGCGTGGCTTCACATCGGTGCGGTGCATCTGGTTCGCCCAGATCGTGCCGGAATAATCGACATAGACGTCGATCTCGCTCGAGGCCAGCGCATTGAAAATCACGCTCGACCCAAGGCCATCGCTGGTTCGTACTGTAAGCCCGGCCGCGCGCAGGCGGTCCTCGATTAACGCGGCGAGGATATATTGCTCGGTGAACGTCTTCGCGCCGATGATCACGTTCGCCTGCGGCCGCGACAAAGTTGGCGCCAGCGCGGCGGATACGATCAGCGCGATGCCGGTGGCGCCGATCACCAGGCGCTTGCGGCCTCGCCGCCCGACGCCGCTTTCCATCAATGAAAGCAATTGATCGACGGCAAGCGCGAGCGCCGCCGCCGCGGCACAGCCGAACAGAACGAATATCCAATTCTGGGTTTGCAGGCCGGTGAAGATATAATTGCCGAGGCTAGTCTGGCCGACCGGCGTCGAGAGCGTCGCCGTGCCGATCACCCACACGGCGGCGGTGCGGATGCCGGCCATGATCACCGGTGACGCGAGCGGAAGCTCGACCATCAGCAGCGATTGCCGCGCCGTCATACCGACGCCTTGCGCGGCCTCGGCGATCGCCGGATCGATGCCGAGAATCCCAGTGATGGTGTTTCGCATCACCGGCAGCATGCTGTAGAGCGCGAGCGCGAGAACCGACGGTAAGAAGCCAAGCGCGGAAAAGCCGAACCCGAAAAATTCCTGCGACAAAGCCGCCGCACCGAGCAGCAGCGGATAGAACAACGCAAGCAGGGCAAGTCCCGGCACCGTCTGCACGATACTCGACACTGCCAGCAGCAAGGCGCGCAGCGCCGGCCGGCGCACCGAAACAATCGCGAGCGGCAAACTGACGGCGAGCCCAAGCGCGAGCGCGGTCACGCTCACGAGCACATGCCCGCCAAGATAGTCGGGCAGGCGGGCAAAGGCTTCGGCGATGCGTGAATCAAAGTTCATCGGCGATCGTCACCCGCGATCAGGCCGCCGAGGCGGTCGGCGTGACGGCGCGGCGTTTGCATCAGCTCGCGCACATAGTCGTTTTGCTTTTCCGTGATCAAGGCATGCGGCGTGCCCGTTGCGATTACGCGGCCGGATTGCATCACGGCGACGCGGTCGGCGATCAGCAGTGCCTCCAGGATGTCGTGGGTGATCATGACCGTAGTCAACGCGAGCTCGTCGTGCAGCCGCCGGTAATCGGCGCTGAGCGCCTCGCGCGTAATCGGATCGAGCGCGCCGAACGGTTCGTCCATCAGAACGATGCGCGGATTGGCCGCAATCGCGCGGGCGACGCCGACGCGCTGGCGCTCGCCGCCGGAAAGCTGATGCGGATAGCGGTCGCGATACCGGGTGCGCTCGAGGCGCACGAGATCGAGCAATTCATCGGCGCGTGCGGCGATCTCGCCCTTTTCGGTTCCAAGCAACGTAGGGGTGATCGAGATATTTTCGGCCACGGTCATGTGTGGGAACAAGCCGATGCCCTGGAACACATAGCCGATGCGCCGGCGCAACGCGATCGGATCGAGCGATTGAACGTTCTCGCCGTTCACGCGCACGACGCCCGTGCTCGGCTCGGCGAGGCGATTGACAAGGCGAAGCAGCGTCGTTTTCCCCGAACCGGACGGGCCGACAATGGCGAGGAATTCGCCGCCGGCCACATCAAGCGAGACGCAGTCGAGCGCGCTCGCGCCGCCGTCGTAGGCTTTGGACACCTCTTTGAAGCTGATAATGGGTGGTGCACTCGGCATGGCGCAACCTTAAGCCCTAAAGGATCGTTGGGCAGCATGGAATTCGCCGGCTTGCTTGCAATCGCCCTGCGGGCAGGTAGCTTCACCAACCGGCCGGCGTGTCATGATGCTAGGCGTGGGAGGAGTGTTTGAGGGAAATGGCGGCCATGACCGCGCAACGCGATCCGCGGCCGCGCAATGCGGCGCCGGCAGTCTCGCTGCGCGACGCCTCGATTGTCTTCCGGCTCGGCGGCGACGCGACCTATTGCGCGGTGGAGGGCGCCTCCCTCGATGTTGCCGACGGCGAGTTCGTTGCCATCGTCGGTCCGACCGGATGCGGTAAGACAACCCTGCTAAACGTTGCCGCTGGCCTGTTTCCTCCATCTTCGGGGGAGATCAGAATTTACGGCGCGTCCCTGTCGGGGCTCAACCGTAACGCCGGATACCTGTTTCAGGCCGATGCGCTGTTTCCCTGGAAGACCGCACTGGAGAATGTCGCCATCGGGCTTGAGACCGCGGGCGAGGCGAAGGCTCAAGCGGTCGCACGCGCCACTTCCTGGCTCACCCGTGTTGGTCTTGCCGGCTTCGGCGGGCGCTATCCGCACATGCTGTCCGGCGGGCAGCGCAAGCGCATTGGCCTCGCGCAAGTGCTGATCCGCGATCCGAAAATCCTGCTGATGGATGAGCCGTTTGGCCCGCTCGACGCGCAAACCCGCCAGATCATGGGCAACCTGTTGCTCGATCTGTGGAGTGCCGACCGCAAGGCGGTGCTGTTTATAACCCATGATCTCGAGGAGGCGATCGCGTTGTCAGACCGCGTCGTCATCATGTCGGCGGGACCGGCGGCGCGCATCATTGGTGACTGGCGCGTCAACCTTTCCCGCCCGCGCGACATCGCCGAGGTCAAGCTCGACCGCGCCTTCCATGAGCTGCACCGCGAGATCTGGCAATCGCTGAAATCCGAAGTGCTCAAGGGTTACGCGCAGGCGGAGGGTGCGTGATGTCCCGAATCTCGCTGATCCTGATGCAGCTGTTGGTCGCGCTCGTTGCGATCGCCCTTTGGCACGGCCTGACTGCGATTCCCTTTGGCGACAAGCCGCTGATGCCGCCGTTCTTTTTTTCGACGCCTGCCGATGTCGCCGCGCGCATCGTCAAATGGTTTTGGGAGGGGACGATCTGGCGGCACCTTTGGATCACGCTTGCCGAATCCACACTCGCCTTCGTATTCGGCTCGATCGCCGGCATTCTCGTCGGCTTCTGGTTCGCGCGCCAGCCGCTGATCGCGGCAATTTTTGACCCTTATGTGAAAATGATCAACGCGCTGCCGCGCATCGTGCTGGCGCCGATTTTTACTTTGTGGTTTGGGCTCGGCATCTTGTCGAAGGTTGCCCTCGGCGTCACCCTCGTCTTCTTCATCGTTTTCTTCAACGTCTATCAGGGCGTGCGCGAAGT
>JACQTM010000071.1 GCA_016210825.1 Hyphomicrobiales bacterium | reverse complement strand
GCCTTATGGTGTCCAGGCCGCCGAGGCGGCCGATCAGGGCGTTGGCGCCGATCGCGAGCACGAACAGCACGATGAGCATGGCGTACATCCGTGGCATGTCGAAGATGCTGTAGGCTTGGATGATGAGAAAGCCGATGCCGCGGTTGGACAGTTTGGTCTCGGCGAGCAACGTGCCGATTAAGGCGACGCCGAAGCCGAGACGCACGCCGTTGATGATCGGGTGGCGCATCGCCGGCAGGTAGATTTTCATTGCCATCTGCCAACTATTCGCCCGGAAGCTGCGGCCAACTCGGATGAGCACGGTATCGATCTGGCGCATGCCGGCGGCGACGCTGAGCGCGATCGGGAAGAACGCCGATAGTGCGCCAAGCGCCACCTTGGATGACGGCCCGACCCCGAACCACATGATCATGATCGGAAAAAAGATGATCTTCGGCGTCGGCCCGAGATAGTAGAGATACGGCTCGAAAGCCTTACCGAGGAAGCGGTTGCCGCCAAGCACGAGGCCGACGACGAGGCCGCTCGATCCGCCGATGGCGAGCGCGGTTGCGATTTCGAACGCGGTCCAGCCGAGGTTCCAGTAATACTCGGCGCTCAAAAGTGTCGCGATCAGCGCGGCCGAGATCGTGAACAACGAAGGCACGACGTCCTGGTAAAGCAGCCCCGAACGCGCAAGTGCCTCCCAGATCACAAGGATCGTCACGATGATAACGATGCGCACCGCCGCGACCGGCGGCAGCATCGGCAGCGCGGGCGCGCGGGTCAGTCGGCCGGTCTCAGCCATCGTTCCACCCGCTCGGTGAGGGCAAAGAAAAGGACGCTGACCAGGATGACGAAGACGATCGCGGCATAGGTGCCGGCAAGGTCGTAGCGTTCGGCGAGATCGTTGATCAGCTGGCCGAGGCCGCCGAAATTGATCAGAAACTCCACGCCGACGATATTGATCAGCGCGAAGATCAGTCCGAGCCGCAGGCCGACGAAGATGGTCGGCAGGGCGGCGGGGAAGAGGATTTTCCAAAACAGCTGGCGCTGCGTGAGATTGAAGCTGCGCCCGACATCGATAAGCACGCGCCTTGTGCTGGCGAGCCCCTCGATGGTTTTGAGGATCACCGGCGGCAGGCCGGCGATGAAGCCCATCATGATGATGGTGGTCGAGTTGCGCCCGAAGATGACGAGGAAGAGCGGATACATCAGCACGATCGGCGCCGAGGCGAAGGCGGCGATCCAAGTTTCGCAAGCAAGCCGCAGTATAGTCACCCGATGCAGCAGGGCGCCGATCGCGACCCCGGTCACGGTGAGCAGCGCCATCGCGGTCGCCGCCTCCCGCGTGGTTAGCAGGAAACGCGCGGGCACATCCTCTTCGACGATGACGCGCTCGAAGGCCTCGAAAATCTGCGTCGGCATCGGAATGATGAAACGATTGAGGACGTCGACGCGGATCAGGAATTCCATGACGAGCAGCGCCAGCGCCAGTGCCGCGATGCCGACGATAGCGGGCGCATAGCGAAGCTTCGCGATTGCCGAAAGGCCGCTCATCGGCGCGCTCCGGCATGAAGGGTGCGGCTCTCGTCGTCGCGCAAGCCGCGGCTTGCTTCCTCGCGCAGGTCGCTCCAGATCTGCGCGACATAATGGCCGAAGGCGTCGCTGCCGACGATTTCCGAAGTGCGCGGGCGCGGTAGATCGATGTCGACGACACGCTTAATTTTTCCCGGCCGGTAAGTCATCACCAGGATACGGTCGGACAATTGCACCGCCTCGGTGATGTTGTGGGTGATTAGCAGCATCGTCTGCTTCAGCTGCTGCTGGATCTGCAGCACTTTGTCGCCGAGCAGGAGCCGGGTCTGCTCGTCGAGGGCGGCGAACGGCTCGTCCATCAGCAATATCTTCGGCTCCGATGCGAGCGTACGCGCCATCGATACGCGCTGGCGCATGCCGCCGGACAGCTCGGCTGGATAGCGGTTCTCGAAACCGTCGAGACCGACGAGCGAGATAAAATGCCGGGCACGATCGAGCCGCACACGCTTTGACATGCCGGCGATCTCGAGCGGGAAGGCGACGTTCTCGCTTACTGTGCGCCAGGGAAAAGTGGATTCTTCCTGGAACACCATACCGATAGATGCGTGCGGCCCGCGCACGATATCGCCAGCCACGGTGACGCGACCATCATAGCCGTCAAGCAGCCCGCCGATGACGTTGAACAGGGTGGATTTGCCGCAGCCGGACGGTCCGATGACCGAGAAAAACTCGCCGGGCGCGACCGCGAAGGAAATGTGATCGACCGCCGTGATGATGCCTTCCGGGGTTGGGAATTGCTTGACGATGTCATCGACAACGAGAATGCCATCGGCGTTCTTCGCTTGCAGCGATAGGTCGGTACGAGCGGTGGAAGCAACGACCATGATGGCGCTCACTCACTCTTGCGCGCGACGGCTGCGGCCATCGCAGCGCCATAACCCGGTTCGACACGTACGTCGACGACGGCGACCGCGCCGTTATCGACCGCGGCAATGGCATTCGCGAATATGCCGGCAAGATCGGTCGCCTTATCGACCGGGCCAAAGCTTTTCGCCCCTTGCGCGCGCGCCAGCGCGGCGAGATCAATATCGGGATCGGAAATCCGTTGTCCGATCCATTTGTTCTCGACCGGACGGCCGCGCATCCGCGCCACGCGCTCCTGATGAACCTCGTCATTGTAGAACGAGCGGTTGTTGGCGACCACCAGAAGCAGGGGAATGCGGTAATGCGCCGCCGTCCAAATGGCGGTCGCGCCCATGAGGAAGTCGCCGTCGCCGCAAATCGAAATAGGCAGCCGGCCGGATCCTTTGAGCGCCAGCGCCGCGCCGACCGAAATCCCCGGGCCGCCGCCGACGCCACCGCCACCGTCGGAGCCAAGATAATCGAGCGGATGGTGGAACGGCCACCATGACCCATTCCAGGACAGCGGCAGATGCATCAGCGAGACTGCGCGCGATCCGGCCGCTTCTCTTAACGCGTGCGCAAGATGCTCCACGGTCAATGCGCCATCGGGCAGGCGTGCGAAAGATTTTATCGCCGTCTGATGATTGACGGGCTTCACGTTCGCGCCAAGTACACCGCAGAACTCACGTGCCGCGATATCGGGGTCGGTAGCGATGAAGAGATCGACTGGCGGCAACCCCTGGTAATCCATGCTCCAGCCATTGTGGAGATGATGATCAAGCGAAACCTGGATCACGATCGCGCCTGGTGCAGGCGCCTTCGCCAATCGCAGCGTTCCGGCGAGATCGACCCAATCGAGGCTCAAGATCACATCCGCCGCGTTGATGGCTTCCAACGCGTCGGGTGTTGGGGCAAGGAAGGCCGGCGCGCCAACGTGAAGCGGATGATCGGTCGGGAAGGCCGCGCCCACCTTGATGTCGGTGACCACGCGCGCATTGAGACTTTCGGCGAGCGCAACGCGCGAATTCCACGCGCCGATGTCGCGCGAGACGCGCCCGGCGAGAATGATGGGCCGCTTCGCGCCGTGCAAAAGCGCGGAAGCTTGTTTCACATGTTCGGGAGATGGAGCGGTGCTGATGGGCGGAACGAAGCGCTCCGTATCAAGCGGCGGCAACGGCTCGGCGAGTTTTGCCTCCTGCATTTCGGCATCGAGCACGATATAAACCGGGGCCTTCGGTGCGGTGTTGGCGAGCCAGGCGCCGCGCATCACCGCCTCGCGAGCCGCGGCGGGCGAGGCCGGCTGATCGTCCCATTTGACGAAGCCGCGCACGACCGAAGCTTGATCGCGCGCGGTGTGAATCCAGTCGATCCACGGCCGCCGCTTGGGCGCATCCACGGGGCCCGTGGCGCCGAGCACGATTATCGGCATGCGGTCGCACCAGGCGTTGAACATCGCCATGGTGGCGTGGAACAAGCCGACATTGGAATGCACCGCGACCGCCATTGCGCGCCCCGTGACCTTGGCGTAGCCGTGCGCGATCGCGATCGCCGCTTCCTCGTGCAAGCAGAGCAGGATCTGCGGCGTTTCGTTGCCGAGAAAATTCACCAGGCTGTCGTGCAGGCCGCGGTAGCTCGCGCCGGGATTGAGCGCGATGTAGGGAAGCGCGAGCGCGCGCAATATTTCCGCAACGACATCGCTGCCGAATGCCGCGGCATTTGCGCCTGACTGCAGGGGACGTTCGAGGGCGCCGGGTGCGGCGTCCTCGCGCATTGCGGCGGATAGCTTTGCGTTGCGTTGCGGCGAATTCACGGTCTATCCATCCTCCCAATGAATCGGTTCACCCGTAACGCCCTACGAAATGGGACGCTCGGTTCGGCGCAGCATAGACTTTGACATTTGCGCAAAGAAGCCGCTAAATCCGAACGGCATTGTTGCATAAAAATCAACAATTGGATACGCGCATGGATCGTTTCCGCACCATGGAAAGTTTCGTTCGCGTCGTGCGCGCGGGCAGCTTCACCATCGCCGCAAATCAACTCGGATTGTCGCGGGCGCTGGTATCGCGTCACGTCAGCGAGCTCGAATCCCGCCTCGGCGTGCGTCTGCTCAATCGCTCGACCCGTTCGCTGAACTTGACTGAAGAAGGCGACGTCTATCTCGGCTTCTGCGAGCGCCTGTTTCGCGACATGGAGAGCAACGAGCGCTCAATCGTTCGCACGCGCGTCGAGCCGGTCGGCACGCTCACCCTGGCGGCGCCGAAATCGTTCGGCGCGGTACATATATCCGATGCGGTCATCGCGTTTGCGCGGACGCAACCGCGGCTTCGCTTATCGATCGTGCTCGAGGATGTATCTTTCCGGACGTACGATTTTGCGGAAAAAGGAATCGATCTTGCGCTTCGCGTGTCGGCGATACGAAACGCGTCCGTTGTCACCCGTCAAATCGGGTTTCTCGATTGGGTGGTTTGCGCGTCGGCGGACTATTTGGCGCGCGAGGGGAAGCCGGTGACGCCCGCGGACCTCGCCCGCCATTCCTGCCTCGTTCACACCAACGTCGTGGCGAACGATCGCATTTGGAACTTCGGCGGTCCAAAAGGCCGGCATTCGGTAAAGGTCAAGGGATCGTTCTTCTCAAACAGCGCGCTGGTTTTGCGCAAGGCGGCGCTTGCCGGATTGGGAATCGCCCTGATGCCGCGCTATTGCGTCGCCGGCGATCTCGCCGCGGGTAGTCTTGTGTCCGTATTGCCGCGCTACAAAGTTCCGTCCCGGCCGCTGCTCGCGGTCTATCCGCGCTCAGCCGTCGTCCCGCAAAAAGTGCAAGTCTTCGTCGATTTCTTAATCAACTGGATCGCGGCCCGAGATCTCAATCACGAAGCGCCGCGGATGGCGCAAGGCGCGGCGGTTACCTGAGTGTCAAGAACCTTGGCGTAATCGCGCGAGCAATTTCAGACCGGCGTAGCCGTCCGCGGGCACCATGCCGACTTTGCGCTGGTAGGCAACGACCGCGCGCATGGTATCGCCGCCGATGCGGCCATCGGTGCCACCGGTGTCGAAGCCAACCGCCGTCAGCCGGCGCTGAATTTCCTGGATCTCGGCAAGTGTTGGGATGCGTTCCTCGGCGCCGGGGAATGGTTGAACGAATGGGCCGGCGCCGGCGATACGATCGGCGAGATGGCAGATCGCAAGCGTGTAGCTCATCGAGGGATTGTAACTGCGGATCGCATAGAAATTCTGTCCGACGAGGAATACAGGCCCCCCCGGCACCGGTACCCACAGGCGGACCGAGACGTTGGGTTCCGCGAATGGTTTGCCGTCCGCGCGCGCGACTTTGAGCGCGCCCCATGCGGAATAGTTGCGTGCAGCGTCGCCGGCCTTGAAGCCGGCCGGCAGCTTAACCTCGCAGCCCCAATGTTCGCCGCGCCGGTATTTGCCGCGCTCGACGAGATAGCGCGCGGTGCCGGCAAGCGCGTCATCGGGTTTACCAAACGGGTTGATGCGGCCATCGCCGTCATAGTCGATGCCGATATTGAGCCAAACCTCCGGCATCCATTGCGTATGTCCCATGGCGCCCGCCCATGAACCGCGCATCTCGGCCGGATTGCTCCAGCCGCGCTCGATAATGACAAGCGCGTTGAGCAATTCCTTCTCCCAATAGGGACGGCGGCGCGGTTCGCCGTAGGCAAGAGCCACGAGGGCCGGCATTACCGGGCGCATGTGGTTCTTCTGCACGTCGGGATCGCCGAAGGCGGATTCCATCCCCCACAAGCCGAGTAGCATCGTCGGTGCTATGCCATAGTCGCGCTCGATGCGCGTCAGCAGGCTTGCATGCTCTTTCGCGCGCTCACGGCCGACGGCGATGCGCCAGTCGGAGACGCGGCGAAAGAGATATTGCCAAAGCGCCTCGCGAAACTCCGGCTGGCTGCGGATCGCGGTATAGACTGAAATGTCCGGCTTGAGACCGGCCATCACGCGATCGTAGGTCTGCGCGGAAACCCCGCGCGCCAATGCGCGTGGGCGAAAACTCGCAACCCATTTCTCAAACGGCTGACTGGCCGATTGGGCGACCGCGCTACGCGCGGGTCCGATGAACACAGGCGCGGCGATTGCTGCCCGCAGCCACGCGCGACGCGTCAAACTGAGGTCAAGGAGATTCGCAAGCATGAGCCCAGTGTAGCGATTGCGTCCGCTGCGCCAATCCTAGGCGGCATCGACGAGGGGGCGTGGTTATCGCCGTAGCGGCAAATCGGCTCAGATAGCGCGGACAGGACGGGATGGTGTGCCTCAGAACGCGATTGCCAAGATGGCCACGGCGGTGATGCCGAGCAACATGATCGCAACGGCAACCGGATCGAAGTGCGATACCCCATGTCCGCTATGGAGGATCATCGGTTCGTTCCTGCATCTGGATTGCGGGCCTAACGCCGGATTTCACCTAAAGTTCCATAGGCATGGGGCGTGTCCAGCCTCTAGCGAGGGAACCCGGGGTTATGTATGGTGACGCCGATCTTGCCGCCGAATGGGGGGTGGTAATCCCTGCGCTCGTGCTCGTTATTTCGCACTCTCCGGACATTTCGGTGAGAATATTGGGACGCCGGGGATATCCCAATCAGGCGTGCAGTGGATCATGGGGCGGCGCCAAGGAACGTGCTGTGGCGTTAGTCGGTAATTGCGGGGGTGAGTGATATGAAGCCAGCGGTTCTCATCATTGGCGCTGACAAGGGCGGAGTAGGCAAGACGACGCTAGCGCGGACAGTCCTCGATTATTTTGCCGCGCGCAACATGCCGGCTCGTGCCTTCGACGCCGAGTTTCCGCGCGGGACGCTTAAGCGTTTCCACCCCCCTCAAACCGAGATCGTGGATATCACGACGACGCCTGACCAGATCAAGATTCTCGACACACTCAACGCGACTGAGGTTAAAATCAGCGTCATCGACATTCGCGCCGGTCTCTTGTCCGGTACGCTCAAGGCGTTCGAGGATGTCGGCTTCTTCGATGCCGTGCGTGCGGGCGAATTTACTTTCGGCCTCTTTCACGTACTCGGGGCTTCCGTCGCCTCCCTCGACGAAATTGACGATGTGATGCCCTATTGCGTCAATGGAACGTATTTCGCGGTGAAAAATTTCGTCAACGAGACGAGCTTCTTCGAGTGGGATCCGGTGATCAATCAGAGCTACTTTAAAAAGACGAAGGACGCCGTCGAAATCTCCATCCCAAAGCTCACCGAGATGGCTTACGAGCAGGTCGAACTAGCGGGCATTCCGTTTTCGACTTTCATTGCCAACAGGACTGCGCAAGGCCAGCCGGGCAGTTACTCGCTGGTGCTGCGCGGCTATGTACGGACTTGGCTCAAGCAGGTGTTTGCCGAATACGACCGAATCGACCTAATCCATCGGCTTTCCGGGCCCCAGGGCAGCTGACGCTGCGGCAAGCGCGTTTGGGATGACATTGGGGATCCGCACGGGGCCATCATGCAGCGGATCAGCTTCGCGACAATCGTTACATCCTCACGCGGACGTGATGGTAAGACGCTTCTCGCCCGCCTGCTTGCCGAAAATTTCATTCTCGCGGGCGAGACGCCGGCGATCTTCGATACCGATGTGGTCGAACGCACGCTGTCGCGCTGTTTTTCCAAGAACGCGATCGCGATCGACATCGACCGCGTCACCGATCAGGTTGGATTGTTCGAGGCGCTCGCTGCGCCTTCGCCGAATGCGCGCGTCGTCGATCTCACGCACCGGTCGTTCAAGAAATTCTTCGACCTCATGATCAGCAGCGATTATCTCCACGAGGCGCGCGAGCGCGGCGTCGAGCCGGTGGTGTTCTACATTCCGGCGCTCGACCCGGATTCATTCGAGGCGGGACGGCAGTTGCTTGCGCGCCTTGAGGATTACGCCTTCGTCGTGGTCGAGAATCCGTATCTCGGAGAGATCAAGCCATTCGACCGGCGTGGCGTCGGCTATCGCGCGCTGGCCGACCACCATCTGCGCATGCATATCCCGCCGCTCGATCCGTATTTGGCGAACACGGTGGACGACTCGAGCCTGTCGCTTAGTGGATTCATGCGCCAGCCACCCGCGGACCTCTCCTTCGAGGCGCGCGACGCGATCCGTACGTGGCTGCTTGCGGTGTTTCGGGAAATATCCCGCGTGCTACGGGTGGTGGAGAATCCGGGCGATCGATCCGCTGGATCGTCACCGCGGCTCGAGCGCTTTTCACGCTAAAGCCGCGGTTAGTTTGTTGAATTTGATACGGCTTACCGTCAGCAGCCCCAGCTGCCGCCGCAGCCACCGCGCCAGCCCCAACCGAGGAACGGTAGGGCGTAACCCGCAGTGTAATAGGAACGCGAACCGCAGCAGCCTGACCCTCCAGTTGAGTAGTATGTACCGCAGCAGCCGGAACCGCCGGAGTAAGCGGGTGCTGCGTAATAGGACGGCGCGGCATAGTAGGCGCCACCCAGGGGTTGCGTGTATTGCTGCACGGCGTTGGTCTGCACCGTCACGGTCTGGTAGCCGTAGGTAACCGGCGCGGATGCATAGCCATAACCGGAATAGCCGTAGCCGTTGGCTGGCGCGACCGCGTTATAGGCTGGCGCGGCGTAGTTGTAAGTGTAGTAGGGCACCGTGGCTGCCGCATAGGCAGCAGCGCGCACCGGGCGATTGGCATAGCCGTATCGCGGACCGTAATAGCGCGCGAGGCGAGGACGATACGCCACGCGATAGGCGTTGCGATAATACGGCGCGGCGTAACCGCGCTTATAATATCCAGCAGCGCTCACATCCTGCGCGAGCGCGGCACCGGGCACAAGCGCAACGGCGGTGAGGAGCGCGCTGCATGCCAAAGAGATCTTGATCATGTCCGATCCTTGCTTTCAGGTTCGATTTTCCAACGCCCTGCAGCGATCCTGAGCCGCCGCGCGCGGGTCAATTGCTACAGCATCGTCCCATTGGTACTGCGCGCAAACAAGATTAAGACCGGTCGTTGGTTAATCGCGCCACGATGTTTAATGCGAAATTGGCGCTATCGGCGCTTGGTAAATTTACAATGTTTGCAATGTCCGCTTTGATGAGGCGTCATGATCGATCTATCGCGGCTACAGCCGGGTCTTAAGGGTTCGGCGGACTTGAGTGTCGGCGAGGAGCACACCGCACCGCGCGTTGGCAGCGGACGCGTGCACGTGCTCGCGACGCCGACAATGATTAATTTGATGGAGGCGGCGTCGCTGAACGCCGTCGAGCATCTGATGCCGATAGGCCACCAGAGTCTCGGCACGTTGCTTGAAGTAAAGCATTACGCGGCGACGCCGGTCGGCATGCGTATTTCCGCCACCGCGGAGCTGTTGGCGGTCAATGGCCGCACGCTCGAATTCCGCGTCGAAGCCCGCGATGAGAAGGAGCCGATCGGCGACGGCGCGTTGCACCGCGTCGTGGTCAATGTCGCGCGCTTCGATACGCGCGTACGGGCGAAGCTGAAGGGGTGATTTTTTCGGAAACGCCGCGCTGGCGCGCCCTAGGGGAATCGAACCCCTGTTTCCGCCGTGAAAGGGCGGCGTCCTGGACCGCTAGACGAAGGGCGCGCGATGCTGCTTGCGATGCGCCGCGACATATAAAGAGCTTCATGCCGACCGGCAAGCAAGGGCACTGGCAACTCCACGCCATCCTTCGAGACGCCCGGCCACCTCATCCTGAGAGCCTGGCCGGAAATGCATCCAGTTCTTTCGGGCTCTCTCTAACGACTTGAAAATGATTCGCTTTTTCGTCATGGCCGGGCTTCGTCCCGGCCATCCACGTCTTTCTTACTTAAATCTGCCAAGACGTGGATGCCCGGCACAAGGCCGGGCATGACGAGCTAGATGGC
>JACQTM010000070.1 GCA_016210825.1 Hyphomicrobiales bacterium | reverse complement strand
TGGCTGGCGCCGCGCGATGGTCAGGATTGCTTTTTCCTCGATCTCGCGTTGCAGTGTGTCGATTGATGCATCGAGGGCGATTACGCGTTTGGCGAGATCAAGGTCGCGCCGCACAAGCGCCTCCACCGAATCCGCGATTTCCTTCTCCGCCAATCCGCCCATCTCCGCGACCTTGCGCGTGAGCTGCTGAAGCTCTTCATCGAATATTTTCAACGTGTGGTCTGGCATCGGCACGGCTTCCTCTTATCCAAATCGCCCGGTGATATAATCTTGAGTTTTGCGTTCTTTCGGGCTCGTAAAGATGTTGGTTGTCACGTCAAACTCCACCATCCGTCCAAGGTGCATAAATGCCGTATAATTAGAGATGCGCGCGGCCTGCTGCATATTGTGGGTAACGATCATGATCTTGACCGTTGGGGCAAGCTCCATAATCAATTCTTCGATGCGCGCGGTCGCAATAGGATCTAGCGCGGACGTCGGTTCGTCGAGCAGCAACATTTCAGGCGCCGGTGCAAGCGCGCGAGCGATACACAGGCGCTGTTGCTGGCCGCCCGACAGGCCATAGGCGGACGACCTCATCCGGTCCTTCACCTCATCCCACAAGGCCGCCTGAGTCAGCGCGAACTCAACACGGTCATCGACCAACGACTTCTTTCTGATGCCACGCACCCACAAACCCGCGGCGACATTTTCGTAGATCGATTTGGGGAATGGATTGGGCTTCTGGAACACCATTCCAATCTTCAAGCGTACGAGCATAGGATCGACCGCGGGCGAAACAATGTTGATTTGCTCCGGATAGAGGATCACCTCGCCCTGGTAACGGTTCCCGGGATATAGGTCGTGCATGCGGTTGAACGCCCGCAGTAGTGTGCTCTTGCCGCAGCCCGAAGGTCCAATTAGCGCGGTGACCTTACGATCATGGATCGGAAAATTGACATCAAATAGCGCTTGCTTCTCGCCGTAATGGAAGCTGAGGTCGATGACAGAGGCGCGCAATGGCTCATCGACGGGAGCTGCAACGGCTTTTTCTATCGTCAACGCATCCATAGCCGACCTCTGAGTGACGTTCACTTCATACCTCTGCGAATTCGGTAACGAATGTAGATGGCAAGACCGTTCATCAAGAGAGTCATTGCGAGCAGGATAACGCCGGTCGCGGCGGCGGCGACATGGAAGCCGACCTGCGGCCGCGAGATCCAATTGAACATCTGGATTGGCATCACGGTGAATGGCGAATTCAACCATTGGAAATTCACGAACGGAAACTCCAGCTGAATTGGAGCCGGCGGCAGAAAGGCAATGAAGGTGAGCGCGCCGATAGTGATGATTGGTGCGGTCTCGCCGATCGCCCGCGACATACCGACGATTGTCCCGGTTAGGATACCAGGGCGGGCTGCCGGCAACAGATACATCCACACCGCTTGCCACCGATCAGCGCCGAGACCGAAGGCCGCTTCCCGGATTTCGAGCGGGATGCTGCGCAGTGCTTCGCGCGTCGTCACGATGATGATCGGCAAAATCAACAATGCAAGCGTCAATCCGGCGACAAGGATAGTTTGGCCGAGTCTTAGCGTCTGCACGAACAGGCCAAGTGCCAGCAACCCGTAGATAATGGATGGAACGCCAGCGAGATTGGTGACGTTGATCTCGATGATATCGGTGATCCAATTCTTCCGCGCGTATTCCTCGAGATAGACCCCGGCGGCGACACCGATCGGGACCGCGAGTGCGGCCGTCGTCAGCATCACCAGCGTGCTGCCAACCCAGGCCGACAGGATGCCCGCCTGCTCTGGTTTGCGCGACGGATAATTCACGAAGAAATCGAAGTTGATACGCGGAACACCGTCGAGCATGAAATCGGCAATGAGCGCGAGCAAAGCAACCATCGCAACGATCAACACACAAAGCCCTATGACTGCGAACCGAAGATCCTGCCGGTTCGCTCGCTTGACAAGAAGCCGTTCGTCAATCGTTTCGCCTTCGATGCGCGTGTGCTCGTTACTCATTGCCATTTCTCAATAAACCTCGCGATACTTTTTGCGCAGCCAGAACGCGATCAGGTTGAACACGAGCGTCATCAGAAATAGCGTCAGCCCCGCGGCAAAGATCGTTAGATAGGCGAGCGAATTATGCGGCAGGTCGCCGAGACTGATTTGGACAATATAGGCGGTGATCGTTGCGGCACCTTCGAGCGGATTGTAGGCAAGCGTCGCCTGTTGACCGGCGGCGATCGCAACCACCATGGTCTCGCCGACCGCCCGCGACATGCCAAGTAGATAGGCCGCGGTCACACCGGAAAAGGCGCCCGGTATCACCACGCGGATCGCTGTCTGAAACCGGGTAAAGCCGAGGGCAAAGGCACCTTCGCGGAGTGGATCGGGAACCGCACGCATGGCGTCCTCGGCGACCGAGACGATATAGGGCAGAATCATGATCCCGATAACGATGCCGGGGACAAGCAAATTGAAGCCCGAAAGGTTTGGAATGAAAATCTGAAACAATGGCGTGAGAAAGAACAGGGCGAAGTAACCGAACGCCACGGTCGGTACGCCCGCGAGCAACTCGAGAATCGGCTTGATGATCTCGCGTGTCCGGTGGCCGGCAAATTCGCTGAGATAGATCGACAGGATCGTACCTGCGGGCATGGCCACGACGAGGCCGATCAGCGTCGTCATCAGGGTGCCGGATACCAGCGTGATGATGCCAAAGCGCGGCTTTTCAAACACCGGGGTCCACTCGGTGTCAGTGAGAAAATCAACGATCGATACTTTCTGAAAAAACAGGATGGAATCGTAGACCAAAATGTAGACGATGGCAGCGGTGATGAAGACCGACAACGCCGCAGCCAAGAAGAGAAAGACTCTGACCACGGCTCCCGTTATGGCACGTCTTCGTAGAAACGCCGCGCTGGCGACCAATTGACCACCGGCTGCCCCTTGGGTGGGAGCACTGGCTAAGTCAATCGTTGCCATGACCCTCTCCAACTCTGGCCGGGAATTAGGCAGCGGCAGGCTGCCAAATCCCCGACCCGAACCACTCACGTCATACTTCCAACGTAACGGTCAATTGACCAACGGGGTCTTCAACAACTCTTCGACAGACACGCCGATTTTCGAACCGTGGAAGGCGGTGCCAAGTGCACGTTCCTTGAAGCGCTTCAGAAATACGTCGTAGGCATTGTCTGGGAGCGGCACGTAGCCCACTTCCTTGACAAGCTTGGCCGCGTTCTTCTTGTCGAGGTAGAACTCGATGAATTTAGCGACCTCCGGCTTTGCCTCGGCCGATTTGCGGCTAACATAAATAAAGATCGGACGCGACAGCGGTTGATATGTACCGTCCTTCGCAGCCTCGACCGAGGGCATGACCGCTTTCGAATCGACTTTCAACTTGATGGCAACCGCCTTCAACTTACTGGTGTTCTCCAGATAATAGGCAAGGCCAAAAAAGCCGAGCGCGTTCACGTCGCCGGCGATGCCCTGGACGAGCACGTTGTCGTCTTCCGATGCCGTGAAGTCGCCGCGTGAGGAATGCTCCTTACCGACGATTGCAGCGGTAAAATAGTCGTAGGTGCCGGAATCGACGCCAGCGCCATAAAGCTTGAGCGGTTTATCCGGAAAGCTGTCGCGCACCTGTTTCCAGTTCGTAATCTTACCCTGCGCCTCGGGCTCCCAGATCTTTTTCAGTTCGGCGACGGTCATCTCCTTAACCCAGTCGTTCTTGGGATTGACCATGACCGTCAATGCATCGAGCGCGACTGGCAGCTCAATGTAATCGACGTTGTTCTTCTTGCAGTCCGCACGCTCGCTATCCTTGATCGGGCGTGAAGCATCGGAAATATCGGTTTCGCCGCGGCAGAACTTCTTGAAGCCCCCGCCGGTGCCGCCGATACCGACGGTCACCTTGATTCCCTTGTTGGCCTTCTGGAATTCTTCGGCCATGGCTTCGGTGATCGGGAATACGGTCGAAGAACCATCGACCGCGATAATCTTCTGCTGCGCTGATGCCGTTCCGAGCGTAAGCAGCAGCGAAATGGCGGTCAGTGTCGCGATTTTGAGGGACATGAGACTCTCCTTATATCTGGCGAGGTGACCCATGCGTCTACGACGTCTTACGAGCCGCCTCCCTGCGCCACCGTCCCTAGGAGCCGCGTGTTATGCTTCTATGACTGTTCGACGACAGTTCGATGACAACGCAATAATTTGAGTCAATTGGCTTTTCTCAATCGGCCGCATGCCGGCCTGTGGCTAGCGGCAAGCGGACAGTAAAGGTCGCGCCCTCGCCCGGCTTGCTATCGATAGCGAGCCGGCCGCCATGGCGGTTGAGGATATGCTTAACCAGAGCCAGACCAAGACCGGTGCCGCCCTGGGCGCGGCTCTCGCTGACATCGACACGATAGAATCGCTCGGTCAGGCGCGGCATGTGTTCGGCGGAAATTCCGGGGCCATAATCGCGCACGGCTACCAGCGCTTCCTGCTTGCCGTCGGGCGAGGAGACCTGTCTGCACGAAATGTCCACCCGCTTCCCCGAGGCGCCGTATTTGAGCGCGTTCTCGACAAGATTTTCGAATATTCGGATCAGCTCGTCGCGATCGCCCGGCACGATGAGGGACTGCTGCGGCGGCGTAATCGTAATCTTCACCTCGCGGTCGGCAGCAAGCGTCTGCAGGCTGTCCACGACTTGACGCACAATTGCCAGGAGATCGACCGGCGTCTCCGGATGCAGGTGCGCGTTGAGCTCGATGCGCGACAGCGACAGCAGGTCGTCGATCAACCGCGCCATGCGGTTGGCTTGCGCCTGCATGATGCCGAGAAAACGGTCTCGCGCGCTTGGATCGTCGCGCGCAGGCCCACGTAATGTCTCGATGAATCCGGACAGCGCGGCGAGCGGGGTGCGAAGTTCGTGACTGGCATTGGCAACGAAATCGGCCCGCATTACCTCCATGCGCCGCAACGGCGTCAGATCGTGGAAGGTGACGAGGACGAGATTGGTACGGCCATTCCCGGCCGCGCTGCTTGCCGGCACCGGCGTTACGAAGGCCTCGAGCCAACGATCGGCCGGGACGCGCTCGGCATATTCGACGTGCTGCACCTCGCCGGTCTCTCCCACCCGACGGATAGCGGTCACGAGTTCAGGATTGCGCAGCGCGATCGAGCCGTGCTCGCCCGCGCGCAAAGCCGGAGCAATTGCATTCGCTCTCGCATTGTACGCGACAACACGCCCTTGCCGGTCGAGCGCCACCACCGGGTCCGGAAACGCGGCAACGATCGCCTCCGGCGATATATCGCTCGATTGGCTCAAGGCTTGATTGGCGGCTCTCGGCGTAAATGGCGCAATATCATTGTCACCGGCTCTGCCGGCAAACGTTGCCACGGACGCAATGCCAAGGCCGATGAGCAACGCCAAGGATGCGTTACCGAGGGTGAGCACATCGAGCACAACAAAAACAGCAAGCACGAGTGCGGCCAGCGCAAACACAAACACGCCGGCGCCGCCGATACCGGCACCACGTTGCGTCTTACGCCAATCGTCCTTGACCGCCATGGATCAGGCTCCGGCGGGAGAATGACGCCAGCACAGTCAGTGCGCCAGCGAATTTAAGCCCGACGCGACAGGCAATCATTTCATCCATCGGCGTTTGGCTTTGGTTTTACGTTCCCGACTTGCCGCAACGTCGTCATCCTTATGTTTCGGCTTTTTTCCGGGCCATTCGTGGATCTCATGCTTCACCCTGAGGACGTCGCTCCCCAACGGGGCGCGGATCGGAATCAACGTGGCGCGAGAGCCACGAAGACTCTGCATCAATTCGCGAATTCCGAGGACGGCCAGCGCCAGCGCGAACGGCATGATGTAATAAAGAAGTCGGAACAGCAGTAATCCGGCAACAAGCTTCTCGCGGTCGAATTGCGAAAGCGCGATCAGCATCGCCGCATCGAACACACCAATGCCGCCCGGCGCGTGGCTCACAAATCCGAGTAAGGTTGCCGACACGAAAATGACAGCAAGCATCACGAAGTCGATATTCGGTTCGGCGGGAAGCAGCACGTACATGGCGAGCGCGCAGAAGCCGAGATCGACGATGCCGATCGCGATCTGCAGCAGCGTCAATGGACCGCCGGGCAGTACAACCTGCCAATTGCTTCGTCCGACCCGGCGCGGCGCGGTCCAGACGTAGATCACATAGCCGGCCAGCGCTATCAGGATGCAGGCTGCAGCCACGCGATTAAGCCACGCCGGCAGCTGATCGATCGCA
>JACQTM010000367.1 GCA_016210825.1 Hyphomicrobiales bacterium | reverse complement strand
GTATTCTGGTTGTGCTCACCGCAGCCAGCTTCGCCGCCGCCGCCGCCGCGCCCGCAATCGCTCAAGACAAATCGATCGTCGTATCGTCGACGACCTCGACGCAGGATTCCGGATTGTTCGGCCACATCCTGCCGCTGTTCAAGACCAAAACCGGCATCGACGTGAAAGTGGTCTCGCAGGGCACCGGCCAGGCGCTCGAGACCGGCCGGCGCGGCGACGCCGACGTCGTTTTCGTTCATGCCAGAGCGCAGGAAGAAAAGTTCGTCGCCGAAGGCTTCGGTGTGAAGCGATATCCGGTCATGTACAACGATTTCGTCCTGATCGGTCCGAAGAGCGATCCCGCTGGTATCAAGGGATCGAAGGATATTGTCGCCGCGCTGAAAGCGGTGAAAACGAAGGCCGCGCCGTTCATCTCGCGCGGCGACAAATCCGGCACGCACGCCGCCGAGCTCAATCTCTGGAAGACGGCGGGTATCGGCATCGCGACGGAGAAAGGTCCTTGGTACAAGGAAATCGGCCAGGGCATGGGCGCAGCCCTCAATACCGCGTCGGCCGCGAACGCCTATGTGCTCGCCGATCGCGGCACCTGGATCTCATTCAAGAATCGCGGCGACCTCCTTATCGCCGTCGAGGGCGACAAAAAGCTATTCAATCAATACGGCATCATCCTGGTTAATCCGGCGAAGCATCCGAGCGTGAAGAAGGATTTCGGGCAGCAATTCGTCGATTGGCTGGTGTCGCCTGATGGGCAGGGCGCCATTAACGCCTATAAGATCAACGGCGAGCAGCTCTTCTTCGCCAACGCCTCGGCCCCGGGGGCGTGATGAGGCTGCGCGATTAACGAAAGCCCCGTTGGCTGCTTGACCGGCGTGCGATGCTGCGTTCGGATGACGTCATGGAATTCGATCGCCGCACATTCGTTGCCGGAACGGCGGCTGCGTTGCTTTACCCACGCGCGGCCCATGCCGCGGCGGTGCAGGATGCGACCGGACGGCGAATCACCATCCCCGATCGGGTCGGCCGTATTTTTCCGGCGGGGCCCCCGGCGGCGATCACGCTCTATACGCTCGCTCCCGAACTTTTGATCGGCTGGCCGCGCGCCAACCGCGCCGAGGAATGTGAGCTGATGTTGCCGGAGATCTGCCGGCGCCCTGAGATCGGCCGTATCACTGGGCGCGGCAACACTGCCAATCTTGAGCTCGTACTCGCGCTCAAGCCCGATCTCATTCTCGATATCGGCTCGACTGCCAAGACCTTCGTGTCGCTCGCCGAGCGCGTGCAGGAGCAGACCGGCATTCCCTATGCGCTGCTCGATGGCCGCTTCACCGCCATTCCTGATTCTTATCGCAAGCTTGGTGCGCTCACCGGACGCGCCAAGGATGCCGAGACGCTCGCCGCCTACGCGCAATCGACATTGTCCACCATCACCCAACGCATCGCGAGTATTCCGGTGGAGAGCCGGCCGCGCGTCTATTACGCGCGCGGGCCGCGCGGCCTTGAGACCGGACTTGGCGGCTCGATCAACGTGGAGACGATCGAGTTGCTCGCGCGCAACGTCGCGGCGAACGTGAAAGGCGGCCTTGCCAACGTTTCGATCGAACAGGTTCTGGTGTGGAATCCCGATGTCATCATCACCATCGATCAGGATTTTGCCGCGCACGTGAAGAATGACCCGGCCTGGGTCGGCATTGCCGCGGCGCAAACCGGTCGCGTGCATCTCTCGCCAAAGCTGCCGTTCGGCTGGGTCGATTTTCCGCCGTCGGTGAATCGGTTGATCGGGCTGTGGTGGCTTGCCAAAATTCTCTATCCGGATCGTTTCCCGGAGAACTTGCGTACGCTTGCTCGCGATTTCTACAAGCTCTTCTATCATGTGATGCTGACGGACGCACAGATCGACCGCGTGCTGGCGGGACGGGATTAAGAATGCCCCGCTCTGCCCTGCCGGGCTTATTTATCGCACTCGGCGTGCTAGTTGCGGGACTGGCGTTTGCCTTCCTGGTCGGGCGTTTTCCGGTCGCGCTCGGCGATGTCGCGCACGTGCTCTGGAGCAAGGCGAGCGGACAGCCGTCCGGTGTCCCGGCCGCGGTGGAAACGGTAATCTTGCAGGTGCGCGGCCCGCGCGTTCTCGCGGCGGCGATGGTTGGGGCGGCGCTCGCGGTCGCGGGCACGGCATTTCAGGGACTGTTCCGTAATCCATTGGTGTCGCCCGACATTCTCGGCGCCTCGTCGGGTGCCGCACTCGGCGCCGTGCTCGGCATTTATTTTTCGCTTGGCGTGTTCGCAATCCAAGGGTTTGCTTTCCTTGGCGGTCTCGTCGCCGTGATTGCGGTCTATCTCATCGGCTCGGCCGTGACTTCGCGCGATCCGATCCTCGTCCTTGTGCTCACCGGTGTCGTCGTCGGTGCATTGCTTGGCGCCGGCGTCGGCCTCGTGAAATATCTTGCCGATCCCTATAACCAGCTTCCCGCCATGACCTTCTGGCTGCTCGGCAGCCTCGCCGCCGCCGGTATTTCCGATCTCGTGCCGCTATTTGGGCCGGTCGCCGCCGGTACGTTCGTGCTGCTGCTGCTGCGCTGGCGCATGAACGTGATGTCATTGCCGGAGGAGGAGGCGCGCGCGCTCGGCGTCGCAACCGGACCGTTGCGCGTGGCGATCGTCGCCGCGGCGACGCTTGTCACCTCGGCGAGCGTCGCCACCGCCGGCATCATCGGCTGGGTCGGTCTCGTCGTGCCGCATCTCGCGCGCTCGCTGGTCGGGCCTGATTTCGCGCGGCTACTTCCGACGGCGGCCATCCTCGGCGGCGGCTATCTGCTGTTGATCGACACGCTGGCGCGCACGGCTGCATCTATCGAAATTCCACTCGGCATCCTCACCGCGGTGATCGGTACGCCGTTCTTCATCTGGCTGCTCGCGCAGATGCAGCGGAGCTGGTCATGATCCTCGAAGGCAAGGGGCTGACCATCGGTTACAGCGATCGGGTCGTCGGGCGCGGGCTCGATGTGCGGCTTGAGAAAGGCGAGGTGCTAGCGTTGCTCGGGCCGAACGGTGGCGGCAAGACGACGCTGCTGCGCACGCTGCTTGGGCTGCTGGCGCCGCATGCAGGTGAGATTCGTTTGAATGAAAAGCGGCTTTCGTTTTATTCGGTGAAGGAGCGCGCACGCGTTCTCGCCTATGTGCCGCAGGTGCATATCGGCACCTTCGCCTTCACGGTCGAGACCGTGGTGCTGATGGGACGCATCGCGCACGGCAATCTCTTCAGCCGGCCGAGCGCACATGATCACGCGATCGCGGCCGCCGCGCTTGATCGCTTCGGCATCGCGCATCTGGCGCAGCGTCCCTACACCATGATTTCCGGCGGTGAACGCCAGCTGGCGCTGCTCGCCCGCGCGCTGGCGCAGGAACCGTCCTTCGTCGTGCTCGATGAGCCGACCGCGAGCCTCGATTTTGGCAATCAGGGCAAAGTGATGGGAGAGATCCGTGCGCTCGCGGCCTCCGGTCACGGCGTGCTGTTCACAACACACGATCCCAATCACGCACTTCGTGCCGCCGATCGTGCCTATCTGCTTCGTGACGGCACCCGCATAGCCGAAGGTCCGGTGAAAACCGTGCTTACCCGCGCACAGCTTGAGACGCTCTACCACGCGCCGGTCGAGCAAATCATAGCGTCATCCGGCGCGAGCGCGTTTTTGCCCGGCTGAATTTCCCCGGCCAATATACCAACGCCGCTTGCGCAGCCGCGCACGGCCCGCAATATGCGTATCGCCATGCCCAAGGCCGTCGCCGGACCCGAGATCGAACGCCTGATCCAGTTGCTCGCCCGCCTACCGGGGCTTGGCCCCCGCTCGGCACGCCGCGCAGCCTTGCACCTGATCAAGAAGCGCGAGCAATTGATGGGTCCGCTCGCCTCGGCAATCGAAACGGCGCTGGAGAAAATCCAGATATGCGGCGTGTGCGGAAATATCGATACGCAGAACCCGTGCACTGTCTGCACTGACCCGCGCCGCGACGCCTCGCTGATCGTGGCAGTGGCCGACGTTGCCGATCTCTGGGCGCTCGAGCGCGCGTCTGCCATCAGCGCGCGCTATCATGTGCTCGGCGGCACGCTATCGCCTCTCGACGGCATCGGCCCGCAGGATTTAACCATCGACGCGC
>JACQTM010000366.1 GCA_016210825.1 Hyphomicrobiales bacterium | reverse complement strand
TTTCATCATGGCGGGGGAATATTAGCATGTAAGCCATTGATGTGCGCGATGGTGGAGATTCAGTCACCCTGGTCGAGACTAGCAATGTTCGCTTGTGACCTTAAAAAGTCATTTCAATCGACTTCGGTCCCTTTCTCCTGATCAACCGTCAGACAACATGGCGCAGCCCAAAATTGTCATGCATTACGCAGGTGCTAGGGTGACCGTCCTGATAATTCCGCGGAGCCTTTGATGTTTGTCCTGCAACGGCTTTTACGGCGCTTTGTCGAGAAGGGCCGCCTGACTGTCGTGGCGCACGATGGCAAAGTGTATGTTTTTGGCGGCGTCATTGACGGCCCATCGGTGACGATCCGCCTGCACGACGCCAAGGTCGCGCGCGAGCTTTTCTTTAATCCCGAGCTTGTCACGGCGGAAGCGTATATGGACGGCCGCCTCACATTCGAGGATGGTGCGACGGTCTACGACCTTCTCCTGCTGTTTTCGGTCAATCGCCGTGGCTTGGCCGCGCATCCGTTGCAGCAAATCCTGCGCCGGATCTGGCGGGCGCTGCGCGGCGTGCATCAAGCCAATCCACTCGGCCGCGCGGCGCGCAATGTACGCCAGCATTACGATCATCCGGCTGCTTTCTATAAGCTCTGGCTCGACGAAATGATGAATTATTCCTGCGCCTATTTCACAAATCCCGAAGAATCGCTGGAGCACGCGCAGCGCAACAAGCTGCGCCATGTGGCGGCGAAGCTTCGTCTCACGCCGGGGATGAAGGTCGTCGAGATCGGCTCGGGATGGGGCGCGCTTTCGATCTATCTCGCGCAAACCTGCGGCGTCCACGTCACCGCGGTCAATGTCTCGCCGGAGCAGATCGCCGCCTCACGCGCGCGGGCGCAAGCCGTCGGCATTACCGATGCGATCGATTTCATCGAACAGGACTACCGCGAACTTGATGGACATTTCGACCGCATCGTTTCCATCGGTATGATGGAGCATGTCGGGATTGCGTATTTCGATGATTATTTCCGGACCATCAAGCGGCTTCTCGCTCCCGGCGGCTTCGCCATGATCCATGCCATCGGCCGGATGTCGCCGCCCGGCAGCACCGCGCCTTTCATTCGAAAATATATTTTCCCCGGCGGATATGTGCCGGCGCTCTCGGAGGTGTTTGCCTCGACCGAGCGCACCGGGCTCTGGGTCGCCGATTGTGAAGTCATGCGTCTCCACTATTACTGGACGATCCACAATTGGCGAACGCGCTTCCTCGCGCGCCGCGCCGACGTCGTCACGATGATGGGCGAACGTTTTGCCCGGATGTGGGAATTCTACCTGAGTGCGGTGGAGCTAGGCTTTCTCCATGGCTCCAACATGGTGTTTCAGCTGTTGCTCGCGGAACGGCGTGACGACGTGCCCGTTATGCGCGACTATATGCTCGATGATGAGCGCGCTCTTCGCGCGCGCGAGAGCTGACCGCAATGACGCATATTTGGTCCAGCCGGATTGCTCAAGGCTCTTGAATGAAGCGATGACGCAATTCCATGGCGGCGAAGATCGCAATCATATCATATTGGGACCGATCGTCCCTTGACTGCATGCCGTAGATGCGGCGGTTGGTGGCGAAATAAATCTTCGCGCGCTTGCGCGCGCGTAAGCTCCACATGGGCGAGGCGGCGCTCCTCCTCCAGCCCGGCGCGGCCCTGTTCGTCCAGCGCGTTTTTTGTCGGGCGTTATGCAGCGCTTCGCCGGCACATAAATTTTGTCGATCGGGAAGGTTTCGCGCTTCATTATGATGGGGCCAGCCAACAAGAAAACCCCCGCCGGAATCCGGCGGGGGCTGCTGCTTGTTAAAATGGAGCATCAGTCCGGGTTGCCGGGGCGGCCGTTGTCGCCGTCGCCCTCGTCCTGCGGCGTGTATCCGGTGCGTCCGCCGCTCCCGCCGCTGGTTGATCCGAGGCCATCCGGGTTGGCGGGATCGCTTGCCCAGCCGAGCGGGTTGCTGCGCCGTGTCGTGCCGGTGGTGCCGGAGCCTTCCGCCTCACGCGGCAGGACTCGCGGGCTGCCAGAGCCGCTCGCGACCCTGTTGCAGCCGCCGATTGGGCTGCACCAGCCGCTCCAATAGCCACCACGGAAGCCGCCGCCTTCAGCCGGCTGGCTGTCGGGTTCGTTGCTCGGCTCTTCAGCCTCGTCCGGGTCCGACTCGCCGGCCGTGATGACGACTGGGTCTAATTTCACGTCTACGGATTCGTTAGTGCCGGTGGTCGTGCGGCCATGAAGAGATTCATTCTCCCCGCGCCGCCATTCGGTGGTGCTCCAGGTGCCGTTACCATTGTCTGTTTCCCGCTGAAACGCATCTTGTTCCTTGTTGTAATAGACGACTGACCCGTCGGCACCCCTCTCGTGCACTCGCCAAGGATCACCGGCCGCCCACCCCGCCTTACTGGTGTCCGGACCACCCGGCGTCGTGCCCGGATTGAACGCGCGCTCGGTAACGGCATTCCAGTCTACCTGATTGCCCTGGCCGGGGTACCCGGGCAGATCCACCGGCGGCTGCCAGGCGCCGCCGTCGCTGGCCCACGGCACATTCACGACAAGCGGTCCGATGCCGAGCCGGTCGGCAAACTCGTCAAATTTCGTCTGCAGATTGCCGCCGGTTATGTGGAACATGCCGGCGATGGCGTCATTGAGCTGCAGCTCAGGCTCGTCGTTCTGCACGCCGGGCTTGTCCTCGCCGCCGGTCGACGGCGTTTGATTCGGCACGACAGACACGCCGTTGACGGATCGCTGGATGCGTCCAACCGACGCGATGTCAGTGCCTTTCTTCTTCGCGTTCTTCTTGTCGTCCTTTTTCGTGGTCTTCTTGACGTCGAGCGGAACGATGCGCCGGTCTTCCGGCGCGATCATGCGGTTGGCGGTCGGGGAACCGATCCGCCCGAAATCCATGCGCATGGACGAGAAGCCGCCGCCGCCAATGCTGTTGGGAATGCTGTTGGGGCCGGCCTGCGCCGCGTCAAAACTGAAAATGGCAAGTCCCGACAGCAGCGTGGTTGCCATCAGGATATTCCGGGAATTCCTTGTCATGGCGTCCTCCGTGGGATCGCCCAGGCGCTCAGCCGGGGTGGCTTTCGCTTTGGTCGCGGGGGAGGGCGAAACGGTTCACAAAGGCGCGGGTGAATTGTGATCGACCGAAAGCCGTTGTACGCGCGACTAATGCGCCGGCGATGCCGGGTTTTGGAACAAAGCGGATTTCCTAGCCCCGTTGACCTCACATCGCCAAATCGCCAGCATTGGCTTACCCGCCGTTGGGCATTCTTGGACTGAGCGCTGCTTTTCAGGAACGTCGCAATGTTAAAGACGCCTCTCTGTGACCTTTTCGGCATAGAGGTGCCAATCATTCTGGCGCCCATGGGCACTTGCACTTCTGCAGAGCTTGCAGCCGCGGTCTCCAATGCCGGTGGTCTTGGCGGGATAGGATCTCTTTTCCGAACCAGCGCGGCGATCAAACGCGACATTGACGTGGTGAAAAAGCTGACGAACCGGCATTTTGCAATCAATCATATTCCACAAACGCTGGACGCTGATGCATTTCGCTGCACATTGGAGGCGCGACCGGCGGTAATCTCATTTGCGCTTGGCGACCCGGGCGATCTGGTGCGCCAAGCGCACGATGTTGGATCTCTGGTCATGTTGCAGGTCACGACAGTCGCGCAGGCTACCCAAGCAGCTGAGCGGGGCGTTGATGTGATTATCGCGCAAGGCGGCGAGGCGGGTGGCTATTGCGGCGAAGTCAGCACGATGGCGCTGGTTCCTCAGGTTGTCGATGCGGTGTCGCCGATTCCAGTCGTCGCGGCTGGCGGCATCTTTGATGGGCGCGGAATTGCGGCGGCATTGATGCTTGGGGCATCCGGGGTCAATCTCGGCACTCGTTTCATTGCGACCAAAGAGGCGCCCGCGCCAGATACGTGGAAACAAGCGATTGTCGAAGCGCAATCTGAAGACGCAATCAAAGCGGATGTTCTCAACGATATTAGTCCGCTTCCCGGTACGGCGGGTTTTGGAACGGTACTGCGATCCCTGCATACGGATTTTCTGGATGAGTGGACCGCCAAACGCGATGAGGCGCGCCGTGAGCGCGATCGTCTCAGAAATGAAATCGTTTCGACCACGCAGGCGGGGCGGCCAGACGCGACGTTGCTTACGGCGGGTCAAACCGCGGGAGGCATTAAAGACATTCCACAGGTAGCAGAAATCATGCGGCGTCTCGTCGCCGAGACAGAAGCCGCGCTAAGAAAAGCGGCCGATCTTTCTGTGGCGGTTTAACTGCAAGACGGGCGTGCAATGGGGCTAAGTCCAATGTCCGTTTCGGCACTGAACTGCCTTGGCACCATGTCTGCAATACGGTCGCTGGCGGGACATAAGCGGATATTGAAACTCGCGATGCCAATCAGTATTCCAAAAAGGAATGACCCTCACACCCGCTCGACATAACTATCCACCACGCGCTTTTCGCCGAGCGTCAGGCGGCGCTTCGCCGGCACGTCGATTTTGCCGATCAGGAAAGTCACGCGTTTCATCATGGCGGGGAAAACATAGTATGGAACGCCGCGTATTTTCATTATTCGTCATTCCGGCGCGCGAGCCTGGATCCATAGTTCCGGTCTCGCCATGATTTTTATCCCGGCGCTCGGCATTTTGTCGTGCCTGGTGATGATCGCGAGTTCGGTGGTGTAGGGGATCAGACGGCGTTCTGCGGTTCGAGCGCCAATCGTCTCCGGCTTCAGCTAAACCAGAATCCCGTCCGACAAGCGTTGGCAAATGGTTCCCTGCAATCGGGGCGGCGAGGTAGATCAAGAAATGAAAGTCCGCTATTAGGAAAATTTTGCGGTCCGCTACGGTTAACGAAACGGAAATTTCTCCCTACTAATCTCGCGCGCCAATTCATTCGGGGCGAATTCATGTTTCGGGTCCTAACCTGCCTTACTGTTGAGCACGACTGGCGCCTGGTCGGCGTCGCCGCCTTCGTATGTCTTTTCGCAAGTCTCACTGCAATCAGCCTGTTCAATCGTGCGTGCGCGACCCGAAGCTGGACGCGTGTCGGCTGGATCATCGCGGCAGCGCTTGCCACCGGCTTTGGCATTTGGGCGACTCATTTCATCGCCATGCTCGCTTACGAGCCGGGAATCCCCGTTGGCTACAATATCCTTCTGACGGCGCTCTCACTCGCTGCGGCGGTTGTCGTGACGGGCCTTGGCCTGAGTATAGCGGTCTATGGTCGTGCGCGCTTCACCGCGTCGGGCGCGGGCGCAATCGTCGGCGGCGGCATCGCCTGCATGCATTACATCGGCATGTGGGCGGTGGAAGTGCCTGGCCGTATTACCTGGCAGACCGATCTCGTCATCGCGTCGATCGCGCTTGGCATGCTGTTTGGCGCGCTTGCGCTTACCGTTGCCGTGCGCGGTGCCAATCGGCGCAACACGGCAATTGCCGCCATTCTGCTCACGGTTGCGATCGTGTCGCATCATTTCACGGCGATGGGGGCGGTCGATATTGTGCCCGACCCGACGCGCGGCGTCGACGCGATGTCATTGTCGCCGACCGCCCTTGCGCTCGCCGTCGCCGGCGGCGCCATGGCTATTCTCGGAATTAGCCTGATCAGCGCATTCGCCGACCGCCGCCTCGATGAGCAAGGCACGCTGCTCGCGACCGCGCTCAACAACATGTCACAAGGTGCCGTAATGTTCGAGGGCGAACGGCTCGTGGTCTGCAACGACAGTTATATCAAGATGTACGGACTCGCTCCGGACATCGTGAAGCCGGGTTGCACATTGAGCGATCTCATTCGACATCGTTCCACGACCGGCACCTTGCATTGTAACGGCGATGAATACCACGCCGAGATACTCGAAGCGATGGCGAATGACCGCACCATCAGCCGCATCGTCGAGGCACCGGGCGGGCTCTCGATCTCGGTCACAAACAAGCCGATCCCCGGCGGCAAATACTGGATCGGCACGCACGAGGATATCACGACGCAAATCCGCGCCGAGCGTGAGCGCGCGGGACTCGCTCACCAGGAAAGCCGCCGTGCTTCGGTGGAAAACGCAATTGCCGCCTTTCGTCAAGATGTCGAGGCCGTGCTGCGCAGCTTGAGCGAGAGCACCGCGGCGATGCGGGGGACGGCGACCGAATTGTCGGCCTCATCGGGCGAGACGTCGCAGCAGGCGGTGGGCGCGCTGCAGCGCTCGGCGGACGCCTCGAGCAATGTCATAGCGGCCGCGAGCGCCGCCGAGGAATTGCTCAGCTCGATCGGCGAGATTAGCCGGCAGCTGCATCAGGCAAGCGAGCTCGTGGGCGCGGCGGTCGCCGAAGCAAGCGCGACCAACACGGACATCGCCGGCCTCGCGCGGGCTGCGCAGGAGATCGGCGAGGTCGTCAACCTCATTCGTCACATCGCTGGGCAGACCAACCTTCTCGCGCTTAATGCCACCATCGAGGCGGCACGCGCGGGCGAATCCGGGCGTGGATTCGCCGTCGTCGCTTCCGAAGTCAAATCGCTTGCGGTGCAAACAGCGAAAGCGACGGAAGACATAGCCGCGCAGATCGCGGCGGTACAGGCCTCCACCGGCGCCGCTGTTGAGGCCATTCGCCGCAATACCGAGCGCATGCAAGAGATCAACCGTCACACGTCCGTCGTTGCAACATCGGTGGAAGAGCAGAATGTCGCGACCGGCGAGATATCGCAGAACGTAACCGGCGCCGCCGCGGGAACAAAAGAGGTGGCCGTCGTTCTCCACAAGGTGGCGAATGCGATTTCCGGTATGCGCCGCTCCGCCGATACCGTGTTGATGGCCTCGCAAAAGGTCGAGGTCGCCGCCACCGAATTGCGCGACAAGGTCGAAGGCTTCCTTGGCAAAGTCGCTATGTAATCGCTCTGCGCGGGTGCGCCGTGAGTTTGGCCCGGAAATGGAGAGGCGTCACACCCGCTCCACATAAAAATCCACCACGCGCTTTTCGCCGGCTTTGTCGAACTGGATGGTGAGCTTGTTGCCGTCGACGCCCGTGACGTTGCCGTTGCCGAATTTTAGATGGAACACCCGGTCGCCGGTGCGGAAGTGCAAGGCGGTGCCGGTGGATTTAGCGACCAGCTCGCCTTCGATGGTGAGGGGGGCTTTGCGGTGGCGATGCAAACCCGGCCTATGCTCTCCCTCTCCCCGGTGGGGAGAGGGTTGGGGTGAGGGAGGGCATCTTCTCATGGCGGAACCACGCAAGAATTTCGTCGGCATCCAGATCGGCCTCGTCAGCTTCCTCGACGAGGGTGTGAACCGGGTCCTGGACATCCTGCAGGAA
>JACQTM010000364.1 GCA_016210825.1 Hyphomicrobiales bacterium | reverse complement strand
CGGCCCGGTGTGACGGCGCAGTCGCAACCGAAGCTGCTCCCGCTCGTCGAATACGCCCTCCTCTATTTCCGCGACTTCGTGGTGCCGGCGAAGAAATTCCGTGAGCCGACCGAGGCCGAGCGCGCGGCCTTGCTCGATCTGCGCGATGCGCTCTCGCAGCTTTCGCAAGACACGCCGGCGGAAAGAATCCAGGACGTGATCTACGAGGTCGGCCGCCGCGAGCCGTTCCTCGACGAGAAGAAGAAGGCCAAGGACGGCAAGCCGGGCGTCTCGCTCGACTGGTTCAACATGCTCTACCAGGTGCTGCTCGGCCAGGAGAAAGGTCCGCGCTTTGGCTCCTTCGTCGCGGTCTACGGCCTGCAGAACACCGTCGACATGATCGACGGCGCGCTGGCAAGGAGCGCCTAATCCCGCCGCTCGTCACCGCGAAAGCGGGGACCCAGCGTTTCACGGTGTATCACAAGATAGAGAATTTCTGCGGTGCCATGCTGTGAGGGCGCAGCGCGACGGCCGCGTGCGGGAGGCATCGCAGAAACCTCAATCTTGTGCGACGTATCAAGAATGGCTCTACTGAGCCATATTCCGCAAAATTGCGATCTTGGGAGCACCGAATGGGCGAAGACAAACGTGCGATGGGCCGGTGTCTATGCGGAAACGTGCGATATCAATGTGAGGGCAACTTCGGGCCGGCGCACTATTGCCACTGCGAAGACTGTCGAAGATGCACCGGGAGCATCAACATCGCTGTTCAGGTTCAAGCTCGCAGCTTCCGAATCATTGCTGGAAGCCCCAGAGGGTTTACCAAGCAAGCTGACAGCGGCAATCCCTTGACCAGGTACTTCTGCCCTGAGTGTGGATCGCCCCTGTATACGGTATCCCCCGTACACCCCGAAGTCCTGTACGTAAAAGCTGGGACGCTTGATGACCCACATCTCGTTCAGCCGAGGCGTCAGAACTGGATGCAATCAAGGGTCGCGTGGACGACGATCGACCCCAAGCTTCCGGGCTCTCCCAAAAATCCGGAAGGTCGGGCTTGAATTGCCAGCGATCACCTTCCCTACCGCGTAGCGGGTTAGTGCAATTCTGGTTTCCCGCTTGCGCGGGAAGGAGCGGTATGCGGTCGCTACTTTTACGACAATTAGAGCGGGCGAGTGATAGCTACTGGCTCGCCCAGACGATGCGCGCGATCCACAGCACATTGCTTGTCGGCAATGTCCGGTCCGGGTGGTCGGCATTGAGCGATTGCAGCTCGATCGTCTTCGAAGTTCGCCGCGTCAATTGCTTGACCATCACCTCGCCCTTCTTGGTCTTCACCACGACGCGGTCGCCGCGGCGGATCGGCGCCGCCGGTGAGACGACGATGACGTCGCCCTTGCGATAGGCGGGCTCCATGGAGCTGCCGGAAATCTCCAGCGCATAGGCATGCTCGTCATTGACGGCGGGGAAGGCAATCTCGTCCCAGCCCTTGCCGACCGGGAAACCGCCGTCGTCGAAATAGCCGCCGGCACCTGCTTCGGCGAAGCCGATCAGCGGCACCGCTTGCGCGGCGGCGGCGGCGTTGTCGGTGATCAGCTTCATGAAGGCTTCAATATGCGTACCCGTCGCGGCAAGCGCCTTGGCGACCGATTCAGTGGACGGCCAGCGCGCCCGCCCGTCCGGCGTTACACGCTTGGATTTGTTGAAGGTGGTGGGGTCGAGCCCCGCGCGCTTGGCAAGCGCGGAAGGGGAAAGGCCGGCGCGCGCCGCGAGACGATCGAGCGCGTTCCAGATCTGGGCGTGGGTGAGCATGGCGGCCATGAAGATTGCGCCTTAGCGAAGGTCGACGCGCGCGCCCGGCCTTTGCGATATCCCATTAAGACTATTATCCAAGGATAGGAATTATAACCTTTTTTGGTTGCTGTCCAGCGCCATCTCGGCGCCCGGCGGTCCGTTTGCCTTGATGGCTGCTATTCGCGCCGTTATAGGGTCAACGTCATTCGGAGCCCTTTGTGATCGGCCTTTTCGACAGTCTGGCCCAGCCCCTCCTGCGGGTACTTGATCCGGAAGACGCCCATTTTCTTGCCATCAAGGCTCTGAAATTCGCGCCCAAATTCCCGCTCTTGCCGCGCGCGGCGGAAGATGATTCGCGGCTTGCCGTGCGCGCCTTCGGATTGAATTTCAAGAATCCGATCGGCGTGGCGCCTGGTCTCGACAAAAATGGCGAGGCACCGGATGCGCTGCTCCGGCTCGGCTTCGGCTTCGTCGAAATCGGCACGGTGACGCCGATGCCGCAGTCCGGTAATCCGCGCCCGCGGCTGTTCCGCCTCGAAGCGGACAAGGCGGTGATTAACCGGCTCGGCTTCAATAACGATGGCGCGGCGATGGTATTGCGGCGGCTTGCGGCGCGCGCGAACGAAGGCGGTATCGTTGGCGTCAATATCGGCGCCAACCGCGACAGCGCCGATCGCGTCGCCGATTACATCCGGCTGATCGAAGCCTTCGCGCCGGTGGCAAGCTATGTCACGGTCAATGTCTCCTCGCCTAACACACCGGGCCTGCGCGATTTGCAGGAGGCCAAAGCGCTCGACGGCCTGTTGGCGCGCGTGATCGAGGCGCGCGACCGCGTCAGCCGTAACGCGGGCCCCACGCCGGTGCTGCTCAAGATCGCGCCGGATCTCGCGCTCGGCGAACTCGACGATATCGTCGGCGTTGCGCGCGCGCGCAAAGTCGACGGCATGATCGTCGGCAATACGACGGTGAGCCGGCCCGCGCATTTGCGCGAGCGGGATAAGGCAAAGGAGCAGGGCGGCCTTTCAGGGCGGCCATTGTTTGCGCTCTCGACGCGGATGCTGGCGGAAACCTTCGTGCGCGCCGAAGGCGCATTCGCGCTAATCGGCGTGGGCGGTATCGATAGCGGCCGCGCGGCGCTGGAAAAATTAAAATCCGGCGCGACGCTGGTGCAGCTTTACACCGGCCTCGTGTTTCGTGGCCTTGGCCTGCTCGATGAGATAAAAACCGAATTGCTCAACGCGTTGCAGTGCGGCGAGCACGAGAAACTCGACGAGCTTGTTGGTGCCGACGCGGCCGCGATGACGGCGGAGCCGTGGCCTGGTTGAATTATCGCCCACGTGGCGCGTTGACGAGGCGCACGATCAGCCAGATCGGAATTACGATCACGGCGCCGAGCAGGAAATAGCCCCACAGCCAGCGTACCGCATCGAAGCCCATATCCCAGACGGCGAGGACGAGCCGCTCGATGCTGCGCCAGATATTGAACGGATCGAGGCCGATAGCGGAGAGAATGACGCCGACAAGGATCGACAGCAGGATCAGACGGAATGCGACCGCGAGCGGCGAGCCGCCGAAGACGCGCGTTACAGTATCGTTGGCCATCTGATTCTCCGTCGGCGATGTCGCCACTATATTTGGCCCGGCCCATCATGGGGAGGCCATGCGCTTTCCTAGATATGTCGCGTATGCGGTTTGACGAGGTGCGGGTGTTCAAGTGGCAGCGTTTCCAGCGCATTTTCTTTCATCCGGCGACTTGATCGCCGACCGGCGCTTCGCTTGGGCCAAGGCGCGCGAGGAGGCGGGCGATTTCGATGCAGCCGCCGACCTGCTCGATCAGGCGCTTGAGCTCGCGCCCGGTTTCGCGTCGGCTTGGTTTGCGCTCGGTGAAATCCGCAAAAGGCGCGGCGACCACGCGGGCGCCGCCGCGGCATTCGGCCGGGCGCTGCAAATCGATCCCGACGACCACCACGGCGCCAGCTTGCATCTGGCGCGGCTCAACGCCGGCGGCAATGCAATACCGGAGGTGCCGGCTGCTTTTATGCGCGCCCTGTTCGATCAATATGCGTCAGAGTTCGACAAGGCGTTGACCGAGGGCCTGAATTATCGCGCGCCGCAATTGCTGCTCGTCGCCGTGGAGGCGGCATGCCGCAACGGCGGCCAGCGAATGCGTTTCGGCTCGATGCTCGATCTCGGCTGCGGCACCGGGCTCGCGGGCGCAGCGTTCCGTCCGCACGTCGATTGGCTCATCGGCGTTGATATTTCTCCCGGCATGACGGCGAAGGCGCGCGCCAAGGGTCTCTATGATCGATTGATCTTCGCTGACATTCTGGCGCATCTTGCCGCCGAGCGCGACGCCGGCGCATTGCATAACCTCATCGTTGCCGCCGACGTGCTGGTTTATTTCAATAACCTGGCCGCGATCGTCGCCGCAGCCGCCCGTGTGCTGGCGCCGGGCGGGTTTTTCGCCTTCACCACCGAAACCCATGAGGGTGCCGGCGTGATGCTGCGCGAGACGCTACGTTATGCCCATGACATGGCGCATGCGCGCGCGGCGCTGGCGGGCGCCGGCTTGCGCGTTATCTCGATGGATAAGACGTCGACGCGTACGGAAAAGGGCGATCCGGTTCCGGGGCTCGTAGTCGTGGCATCGCATAGATAGTCTCGACCCCGCCAATCGCGCGCGCTAGGTCTAGATGGTGGCTCTTCTCGATCAGGCCGACAATAAAACGCTTCTGCCGGATATCTTCGCCCGCTGGTTCGCCGGGCGCGGCTGGACACCGCGCGCGCATCAATTTCAGTTATTGGAGAAGGCGCGCGCCGGCCGCTCGACGCTGCTGATCGCGCCGACCGGCGGCGGCAAAACGCTCGCCGGATTTTTGCCGACGCTTGTGGAGTTGCACGGAAGCGGCGCGAAATCGCACAGACCAATTTCTCCCTCCCCCCTTAAGACAGCCATGACACCTCCCCCCTTGCGGGGGAGATCGCCGAGCCAACAGGTCCGCGCGAAGCGCGGCCCGATGACAAGCTCCGCGAGGCGGGTGGGGAGTAAGACCGAAACTCCAAAGCTTGTTGCATACCCCCCTCACCAACCCTTCCCCACAAGGGGGGAGGGAGTGGTCAGAATGCGCGCCGACCTCTCCCGCAGGGGGGGAGGTGAAGAAAGTAAACGCGGCCGCGGACTGCACACGCTCTATATCTCTCCGTTGAAAGCGCTCGCGGTGGACATCGCGCGCAACCTTGAAACGCCAGTTGCCGAAATGGGTCTGCCGATCCGTATCGAAACGCGCACCGGCGACACGCCGACGTCGAGGCGCACGCGACAGCGCCGCAGCCCTCCCGACATCCTCCTCACGACGCCGGAGCAACTGGCGCTGCTGCTCGCCTCCGCCGACGCGCCGTATCTTTTTGGCGCGCTCAAGCGCGTGGTGCTCGACGAATTGCATGCCCTCGTCACTTCGAAGCGCGGCGACTTGCTGTCGCTTGGCCTTGCGCGGTTGTTTCGGCTTGCGCCTGGCATACAGACCATCGGCCTGTCGGCGACGGTGGCCGAGCCTGGCGAACTCTGCCGCTATCTTGTCAGCCAGCCGGAAGGCGCCGCCGTGCGCGCCGATCTCATCGTGGCGGAGGCGGGCGCCGCGCCGCATGTCACCATGCTCGAGCCGAACGATGACGTACCCTGGGCCGGTCATTCGGCGCGGCACGCCTATGGCGCGATTTTTGAATTGATTAAGCAACACAGGATGACGCTCGTCTTCGTCAACACGCGCAGCCAGGCAGAGATGATTTTCCGCGATTTGTGGACCATGAACGATGATGACCTCCCGATTGCCTTGCACCACGGCTCGCTCGACGTCGCCCAACGCCGCAAGGTCGAGAGCGCGATGGCGCAGGGCCGCTTGCGCGCGGTGGTGTGCACGTCCTCGCTTGATCTCGGTATCGATTGGGGCGACATCGATCTCGTCGTCAATGTCGGCGCGCCCAAGGGCGCTTCAAGGCTCCTGCAAAGAATCGGCCGCGCCAATCATCGGCTCGATGAGCCCTCGCGCGGCATTCTCGTGCCGGCGAACCGCTTCGAGGTGCTGGAATGCCGTGCGGCAATCGATGCCATCACTGATCAGGCGCAGGATACCCCGCCGCTTCGCACCGGTGCACTCGATGTGCTCGCCCAGCATGTGCTCGGCAGCGCCTGCGGCGAGGCATTCGATGCCAATGCGCTGTTTTCCGAAGTGCGACGAGCGGCGCCCTATGCCGGGCTCGCCCGCGCGGATTTCGACGCCGTGGTCGATTTCGTCGCGACCGGCGGCTACGCGCTCAAGGCCTATGAACGCTTCGCCAAAATCAGGCGCGCCAAGGATGGCCGCTGGCGCGTGACGCATCCGCGCTTCGCGCAACAATACCGCATGAATGTCGGCACCATCGTCGAGGCGACGATGCTGAAGGTCCGCCTCGTGCGCTCGCGCCGTCACGGCAACGGCCATACCGGCGCGATTGGTCGTGGCGGGCGCATCCTTGGCGAGGTCGAGGAATATTTCGCGGAGATGCTGACGCCCGGCGACACCTTCGTCTTCGCCGGCGAAATCCTGCGTTATGAGGCGATGGCCGAAAACGAGATTTACGTCTCGCGATCGAACGCGACCGATCCGAAAGTGCCGTCGTACGAGGGCGGAAAGTTTCCGCTCTCAACCTATCTCGCCGGTCGTGTGCGCGCATTGCTCGCCGAACCGGAGCAATGGCGGCAAATGCCTGCCCCGGTGCGCGAGTGGCTCGACATCCAGCGTGCGCGCTCGCGGTTGCCCGGCCGCCGCGAGCTTCTGGTCGAAACTTTTCCTCGCGGCGGAAAATTTTATTTCGTCTGCTATCCGTTCGAGGGGCGTCTCGCCCATCAGACGCTTAGCATGCTGTTGACGCGAAGGTTCGAGCGCGCACGGTTGCGGCCGCTCGGCTTTGTCGCCAACGAGTATGCGCTCGCGGTCTGGGCGTTGGGCGATATTG
>JACQTM010000381.1 GCA_016210825.1 Hyphomicrobiales bacterium | reverse complement strand
TCCTTATGCTGACATCAATGACAGCCCAACAAGACAAGCAACGGACGGTGCATACCGCGGACGATCCAGGTTATGTGAGCCAATTCGTCTCCGCCCAGGACGGCCTGCGCCTCCACATGCGCTGCTACGCCTCACGTTCAGCCTGCGGGCGTCCAGTCGTGTGCTTGCCCGGCCTGTCGCGCAATAGCGCCGACTTCCATGCGCTGGCGGCCGCGCTCGCCTCGGATCCGGCGCATCCCCGGCGTGTCCTCGCCCTCGATTATCGCGGCCGTGGGCGTTCGGAATACGACCGCAACCCGAAAAATTACAGCCTGCCGGTTGAGCTATCCGACGTCATTGCGGTGATCACGGCGCTGGACATGGCGCCCGTAGTGTTTGTTGGCACCTCGCGCGGCAGCATTCTCGCGATGCTGCTCGCGGCGATCCGGCCGGGCGCGATCGCCGGCTGCGTGCTCAACGACATCGGCCCCGTGATCGAGCCGCAGGGTTTGATGCGCATCAAGAGCTATGTCGGCAAGTTGCCGGAGCCGAGGAACTTCGAGGAGGCCGCCGATCTCCTGCGTCGCCTGTTCGTAATGCAATTCCCAAAAATGTCGCAACAGGATTGGTTGGCGAATGCAAAGCGCAGCTGGCGTGAGCAGGATGGCCGTCTCATCCCCGATTATGATGTCGCGCTCGCGAATGATCTTGCGAAGATCGAACTCGAACAGCCATTGCCGGCGCTGTGGAAGGAATTCGATGCGCTCAAGCACGTGCCGGTCATGGTGGTCCGCGGGGAGAACTCCGATATCTTATCGCCCGCGACCGTCGCGGCGATGGCGGCGCGAAGAAGCGATCTCGAAATTCTCAATGTCCCCGATCAGGGCCATGCGCCTTTCCTGGACGACAACGACACGATCGGCCGGGTTGCCGGCTTCGTTGCGCGCTGCGAAGACGAGCGGTCAACAACCATCCGTCATCCTGAGGTGCGAGCCCATAGGGCGAGCCTCGAAGGATGACGGCCGCTGAATCGCAACACAAGTGCATGGGCGATCACCCTTCGAGGCTCGCTCACTCACGTTCGCTCACACCTCAGGGTGACAGAGCGAAGGACCGGCCTCCCAAAAGCAGAACCCCCGGCTTTTGGCCGGGGGCTCCAATCTCAACTCTCAACTCTCATCTCTCAACTCACCAGTATCAGACGATCACGGCCAGAAGTTGCGCTGGAAGCGGAGCACGCCGCTCCACCAGTCGAGATCGTCAAGCCGATAAGTGGCCGCCGGACGCGCGCCTTGTGCGGTCAAGGCGACGAGGCTGCCGGTTGCGGTGGGGTTCGGGTTCGACGTATTAACTTTATTGTAGATGATGTCGAGACCAACAGTGAAATTCTTCACCGGTTCCCACTGCGTTAGTGAACCGACCTGCCAGAACGAGCCATCGGGGTCACAAGTCGCAACCGGCGTGCCCGTGCGCGTACCTGTGCAATAGAGGTTTCGTCCGGTCGAACCCCAGTCAAACTCCAGGTAGCCGCCGTACAGGGTCGAGAACAGGTTCGGCGACCAGCCGTGCTTCAGACCAGCATAAACGCTCCAGCCATCGATCTTCTCGATGTCGCCGGAGACGCCATAGATACCATCCGCCCATGGAAGATAGGCGAACTGACCTGCCGAAACGCCATTGGCACCGCCGGTACCGAAGGCGCTTATGGCTCCATTCGAGCCAGGGCCTGTCGACACGCCAGTGGTGACCACATAGCCGAGTGCACCGCTCGCGTAGGTCGCAGCGATAGTAAATTTGTCGCCAGGACCGGTCGGCAGGTTTAGTTCGAGACCGGCAAGAGCGGCCCAGCCCCATTCACGATCGGGATGCCCTTGAGTATTACAGTTCACTGTAGCAGCCCCACAAGGATTAGCGACGCCGCTGTAGTAGCCGGGCGTGATCTGGTGTGCTGCGCCCGCGATCTGTGCGGAGCCCCAGGTCTGATCTACGCGCAACGTACCGATGATATCTGGCGCCCCCTGCCCGAATGGGTTGTCGCTAGTTATTGAACCACCGAGTTGCGCCTGCTGCGGCACTGTAGTGAATACTGGGCCGCCCGTTGTATCAATAACGCCGCGCCGGCGGCGACCCTGGTCCTCGAGTGACAGCGTCGCGGTGACGCCGTTTCCGAGTTGACCAGTGTACGCTAGCAGGTTTGGCGGATTGCCACCGCTATCTGAACCGATGATTGCTGTCTGATAGCTGTAGACCGGATAGGCGAAGAAGTCGAAGAACGACTGCGCGCCACCGAAGGTGAATCCGGCGAACTGAATGAATGCACGCTCGTAATAAAGGACGGCAGCCGAGCCGGCCGATTGCGTGTCGTTCGTTGTCCACTGGAAGCCGACCTTCAAGTACGACCGCAACGTGCCGTACTCAGTTTGTGTGCGTGCATCCAAACTCAGGACCCCGCGTGATCGGGTTTGCAGGTCGTTGTTGTCCGTCAGCGTGAAACGAGTGCTGTTTGGACCGGTGCCCGCAAGGCTCCATGGCGTGAAAGATCCGCCTGCATTGTGCAGCCACTCCGAACGCACGAACCCGCCGAGCTTGAGACAGGTGTCCGTGCCCGGGATGTAATAGAAACCTGCGCCATACAGACTGCAAACCTTCACGTACTCAACGGGTTTGTCTTCGGTGCGATGGGTCGAAGCCTGTGTCGGGGCCACGATGGACGCGAGGGCAGGGGTGCCGGGGCGGGAAATTACCGGCGGGGAGCAAGGACTGATCTGGGTGGATATCGTACGGCCTGATTTCGCTATGCCTTTGTTAGCGAAGGCAAATTTCATTCGGCGCCGCGCCGGCGAGAATGCAATTCGCGCTTGCGTGCCTCGGTATGCTCTGGGGCAATCAGTACGTGAACCGAGTGCGGCGAAAATCCTCGACGAAACGCAGCGCAAGGGCAGTGGAAGCGACGCCGCTAAGGCGATCCGCCTGCGATTCGATCAACCAAAATATTCGGCGATGAGGGTGACTGATGGTCACTTCTCCGACCGATCACGAACATTTGTCGCGGACGTGATGGCGGCTCGCTGCGCTACGCGAATGGCAGGATCACGCAGATGTGCGCTTGGACCCGTAACCTTTGGACAAATCGCGGTCGAAGTATCAAGGGATGCAAAGACGGGAGCGGTCAGCAGTCGAGGATTGGTGCGGTCAACAGCTCGTGCGAACACGCGCTCTGTCTGCGCACATATGATTAGCGCTGGATGGGCGTTGGCGCGGGCAAATAAGTTTTACGATCGTGGAATTAAAAAATCAGACAGCGGAATCGCGGCCGCTCGCGTGCGCCGCAATGACGGTTGCAGCCAGCTCCGCAGCGTCAAGCAGCGTATCCGGCGCCAAATGCGCATAGCGCTGGGTCGTGCGGGCCTGGGTATGCCCAAGCAAGCCCTGAACGACGTAGAGCGAGACACCCTGATTCACCAGGAAGCTTGCAAACGAATGGCGCAAGTCGTGCAGCCGCACGCCGTCGAGCCCCGCGCGTTGGCGGATACGCGCCCAAGGAAAATAAAGCGACGCGCAAGGCCGGCCGGTGACCGGAGACGGGAAAATATAGGGATTGTCCTGTTGGCGGGGGGTCGCACGCAGCAAAGCAAGCGCACGGCCATTCAGCGCGATACTGCGTGGACGACCCGATTTCGACATCGGAACCAGCAAAGTTCGCTTTTCCCAATCGACGAAATCCCATTTCGCCTGCGTGATCTCGTTACGACGCGCACCGGTGAGCAGCAGCAGCATGATGGCTTGGGCGGCGCACCGGTTCTCGTCGGCGTCGATCGCCGCGATCAGGCGTTGTGCTTCTTCCGGAGAGAGAAAGCGGTCGCGCTGCACATCGGGTGCCGTACTCAATCCGAACGTTGGATTCTCGCGAATTCCAGCGACCTTCCACTTGCGGGCAAGGTTAAAGATAAAGCGGAGCAGCACAAGAACGCGATTGGTTGTACCGCTCGCGTAGCCGCGCGCCCGCATTCGTTCAAGCAGATCGGCAATCGCCTCGCTCGTAATCGTATCGATGGGCCGGTTTCCCAGCGCGGGGAGGATATGGATGCGCAGCACGGTTTCGTCGGTGCTCCAGCTGCGCTTATAGCCCTTGACGTGAGGGAGGTAGCGGTCGCGGACAAGTTCGCCGAGCGTCGGTATCGCGCGCAATTCGCGGCGCCGCTCCTGCGGATCTGCGCCAAGCAGCGCCTGAGCATGAATCGTACGCGCCTTACGCCGCGCTTGAT
>JACQTM010000363.1 GCA_016210825.1 Hyphomicrobiales bacterium | reverse complement strand
TCCTTTTGCAGAGGCTGTTTGAGGTCGAAAAACATGATGTGGAAAGAGCCGGGCTTGAATTCGACAGTCTCACCCGGCTTGATCTCAAGGCCGTCCTTGAGTGGTCGCATCTGCATCACGTCAGCGCTCATTTTCATTTCGTGAAGCTGTAGCCGCCCGGCGAACGCGGCGCTACCGCCGATCAACCGGTCGGGTACCGGCCCTTTATTGGTGATCTTCAAGTATCCGCCCGCGACCGACGCGCCTTTCGGCGTTGCGCGTACCCATGGATGTACGATTTCGAGGTTGCCAAATTTGTATTCGTGCGCCGCTGCATTGCTCACGATGAATGCGCCGACGCTGACGGCGAGCAGTGATACTTTGAATCGCATTGACGGCTCCGTGCCGATGGCAGCACACCCGTTGCCGGAGGCTACGAGACAAAACGTTTATTGCGAAATTTTCCGGGATTTTCGAATAATTACGCGCTCGGCGGCGCCCGCGCGGGATGCAGTCCATTGATGAGCGAAGCCAAGCATGCAGAGTAGTCCGCGTGCGATGGCCGTCCGATTGTCACGGACGCAGGCCACGGAATATCAATGCTCGCCGTTGGCGTGAATGCCTGCTGTGTGCCGCAACCCGGCAAGATGCAATGCCCGTAGCCGGGGCGGTTTTCACCGTTGCCGGCCGGAATACTCCCGCCATCCTCGCTGCCGCCCAAACACAGGGCTGCCTGAGTCAACACCGCATGCCCGGCCCCTGTCGCCAAGGCAAATATTGTCTGCAACGCGAACGCGTAGATCGCGCCAAGCACGAGCGCGTTGCCGAATAAGCGGCGAATGGTCATTCGGTTATTTTAGCGGCCCCTGCCGCTCCGCGTCCATGCGTACGAGCTGGCGATCAGTTAGAAGGCGGATAGCGTTGGATTAATTGGGTCTGCCGCACCAGATGCCCAATGAAATCCGCGGTACGATCCGGCGCGAAGCCACGCGCGCGGTTTGCCGCGCCGATTGCGAATAGCAATCGCTGATGCTCAAAGAGCCGCCGGTAGGCTTCGCGCACCGTAAGGGCCGGGTCCCAGACGTCGATTGCCTCGCCGCCGATACCGTTGATCTCCACGATGCTGAAATCCTCGCCGCGCAACAGCGCGCCGAGTGACGCAAAACGGATATCGAAGCGCCCGTAGTGAAAATCACGCATGGAACGAGCGATCGTGTCGAAGCGATTCTCCATCGCGTCCGTAATGCGGTCGTTGGCGTCGCGGTAGAGGCCGCCCGCGCGCTGGTTTCCGATCATGGCGATACGCACGATCTCGCCGCAGGCGGGTATGCGAACGAGTTCGGATGGATCGACACCCTGGTGCGATTGATCACGGCCAAGATGCAGCTGCGACTTCCAGCGCGCGCGGGGATCGGCAGCAATCAATTCGGCAACCGTCGAGATACCATCACCGACGACATGGGGAAAATACCGAAGTGCGAACGACAGGAGACGGCCCCGCTGTTCGCCAGGCATTCGCGCATAAAGAATGGCCGCCTCTCCCGCATGTGGAACGAGCCGTTGCAGGATCAGTTTCGATCCCGCGGGAAAGGCATCGAGATAGGCGTACAGATCCGCCCGGCCAGCAAGCCGCCGCACGCCATAGCCATGCCAGCCAATATCGGGTTTGGCGACGAGCGGAAAATCGAGGCCAGCATCGGCGATGTAACGCAGCGCGCGTTCGAGATCGCCGACGGCGCTGGACGATTCATTGGCGCGCCTGATGACGACATATTCGGCGACTGCCTGACGCTCGCCGGCTGACAAAGCCTCGAAATACGCACTTTTCGACTCCCCCCACATACCACCGGTTATGATTGCCGGATTGGCGGCGCTCGGTAGCGTCAGACAGCGATGGCGCAACCCGAGCCAAATCCAGTGCAACACAAGCGGAACGTAGAACAACACCGGCGGAATGTGCTCGGCGCGCGCTACCTTGCGCGCGGCACCGGCCATCGCGGGCAACCCAGCGTGATCGATCCACGCCCCGGTGACCACGGCTGATCGTTGTCGACGGGTGGCGGCGAACGCTGTTAAATCAAAATTCAAAATGCGCCGGCGTACGTATTCAAATGTAAAAAGGATCGACAACAGCAACGGCCAAGCGAGAAACCCTAAATAATCGTCCGCGGCGCCACCAAACGCGGTCGCAAGATAGAGCATGAGCGGCAGGTAAGCGGCGGACACGACGAGGCTTGCGATCGTAAAGCGGCCAAATGGCACTCGCATCCAACCGCAGGCGATGAATGCGACGAACACCACCCCCGGGATGAAACGGCACAGGGCGACAAGGCCGAAAATGTTGCGCTTGAGCGTCGCGCCGAAGCGACGAACGCGCGCGTCAGCAAATCGGCTGAGCCATGGCAAACGCCGCGCACCGGCACCGAGCCCGTATAGCGCAAAATCGCTTGCGACGATGCCGCCATAGATGCTGAGCACGACAAGGCTCGTCGGCATCATATGATGGACGATGATGTAGGCACCCGTGACGATCGCAAGATCTTCGTGCGCGAAAGGCAGAACCCACAGCGAAGCAAGCTTCACCATTCCGGAGACGTCAAACGTCCCCAGGAATCGCAATGCAATTTCCTCCATCCCGACGCTTACCCCCCGCGTATCGGACGCGGCCGGCGCGACCCCTTCGGATTTGCCGCCGCGCTCGCGCACAGGGCGGCTAGCCTTGGGGTTCTTCGATCCGGCCGGGTTCCCTGAACGACCCTCCTAGCAAACAGTGTGGATGGCTCATGTGCGGCCCGCAAGTCAAAACCGCATTACCTTCGGTATTCGCTAAAGACCCAATTCACCACACCTTCGACCGGGGGAATGGGAGGAAGCTGGAGACGTGATATGGTATCCGTCCGGATTAGCGATTCAGCGGCCATGCCCAAGCGTCAGATAGAAAACGAAAATCGTATCATTCCATTGCGGCCGGTGATGGGCGGGCGTAGCTATTCCGCGCGTGATTTCCATCAATCCCCGGTAGACGACATCGAAAAATTCGCGCGCACGGACGAAGGCGATGACTATCGCCATCGCATGGCTATGAATGCGGCGGCGCTAGCGGTGACGATCGTCCTCATGCTCGTTGGCGTGTGGCTCGCCACATCCATCGCCCAGATGCGAAAGAACCAGGACTGCGTCCTATCCGGCAAGCGCGGATGTACGCCGGTAACGGCGCCCCTCAATCAACGTTGGTAAGCGGTCAACCGCCGCGAAGGGAAGCGACACACTCGAATGGCGGGTGAGTGCCTAGCTGCGCGGGCTCGCCGGCTCAGGAGGCGTCGCCACATTGGTTTTCGCGGTTTCCGGTGTTGCAGGTTTTCGCGGCTTGCGTTGCGGCTTCGACTTACACGCGATTTCCATGATTTTGGCGATTGTGATGTCATGCAGCCGGGCCGACTTGTCGATGCTGCCGTGGCCGATGCTCTCGTCCTTTGTCAGATCGATGTTCTTCAGCTCACCGCGGAAGCCAGGGCCGGGCACCACTGTGCGGCCAAAGCCGTTGTTCTGATAGAAATTCATCAGATACGCGACGTTCTTGGTGGCTTCGTGCGACACCGTGGGATCGTAAGGAACGGCGAGGGCAACCGGAACATTCACTGAGCTGAGCCTTTCGGTCAGCCCAAACAGGGCGTCGGCGCCGAGCGAATGGCCGATCACCACGATCGGCGGCTTCTCGCCGCGTTTGTAGATGTCGATGATCTCGATCGCGACCGTTTGCCAGCTGTCGTGGTTGTAGACCTCAGCCTTCATCCCGCGCTGTTTAAGCTTGTCGGCGAGCTCATCCATGCCGAGCGAGAAGATGTTGAGCAACCCGCGCAAGAGATAGACGCGGGTGTCGGATAAAACCTTATCGGTCTTAGCGGTGACGGCTGGTCGCGACTTCGGCAGCGGCGTTGTTTGACCCGCAGCCTGCTGGCCGAATGCTGGAGACAGCATTCCAGCCAGGGCCGCGATCAGAAACCATGAGCGCAATCCGACCATGGCTCACCGCTGGCGTTCAACGGGCGACGGATGTCGCGGTCGCGGGTTTGGCTGACGATGACGATGCTTGGGAGGCCGACGCGGAATCCGACTTCGCCCCGCTCGATGAAGCACTCGGATCCTTAGCCGGCGCGGGACTGCCGCGGCCAGTGACCCCCAGTATCTTGTTCACCACCATCGCATGCAGCCGTGCCGACTTGTCGATGCTGATATGGCCGATGCTCTCGTCCTTGCTCACATCGATGTTCTGCAGTTCGCCGCGGAAGCCGGGGCCACGGGTCATGCGCGCGTAGTCGCGCTGGGTCAGGTTCATCACGCGTGAGACATTGCTTGTCGCCGGGTATGAAGCCGTTCCGTCGAAGGGCACGATCAGGCTGACAGGAACGCCCTTCTGGCCGAGATAGGCGCCCATCAGCATGACTGCGTCAGCGCCGAGCGAATGCCCCACCAGAACGATCGAACTGTGATTGCCGGCCTTGTACTGGGCCGCAATCTGGTCGGATAGCGACTGCCACTCTGCGTGGTTGTGCAATGTCGCGTAGACGCCGCGGCGCGTCAGCTTTTCGGCCAGATCGTCCATGCCGAGCGAGAAGATGTTCATCAGACCGCGCAGCAAATAGACATGCGGGCCGGTCCGCACCTTGGGGGCGGTTTCAGATTTCTTGGTCGAGGCATCGGTCTTCTTCGATGCGGTCGTTGCCGGCTTGGCAGCGGCCGCGGGGGCCGCTGGCGCGGAGGTCTGGCTCGCCGCCGGAAGGATTCCGCCGAGGTAAAATGCCACGGCCCCTGCTGCAGCCATGACCGACAGACGCGACATCGTAATCATTGAAAGACCATGCCTCTTTTATATACAGCCTCTCATTCCAGAGCGTGGCTGGAATGCAACCCCTACACTGGACCAAAATTTGCTGCCAGAGCGATTGAATGGTGCCCCTTCCAATCCTCAGCGGTGTTGCATCAATGCCACGCGGGGTTCAATAAATCCAGGGCACAATTCGGGCTGTACGCTGCATGTAAGCGCGATATTCCGCGCCAAATGTTTCCAGCATCAACCGTTCTTCCCGGCCGACGCGAAACGCAAAAAGCGTACCGAAGCCGACGAGACCAGCCGGCCCTGCTAACCAATTGGGCAACAACAGTACTTGGGCCAGTGCCCAGAGAAAGAACGCCGAATACATCGGATGCCTGACCAGCCGATACGGGCCGGCGGTGACAAGGTTGTGTTGTGTGCGCACCTCGAGGCTATCCGACCAATTGCGCCCGAGCGTGCGATGGGTGGCGTGAAACAACCATAGGGACCCAAGGAACACGAGCGCACCGAGCCACCCTTGCAACGGCGTGAAGGGGTAATCGGCAAACTTCGGCACCCCGGTAAGGATATAGAGCAGCGGCACGAGGCCTAGCCCGGTGAGCGAGCACGTCAAGAGCATCGCCTCGCGCGGGCCGCGTGCACTTTTAGCGATCGAGGTCCGTGCCGCGCGCAATTGGTGCGGCAGCCGGATCAGGAACCATGCCACCGCGCCGCTCATCAAAATCACCTTGGCCGTCCATGCGGTCATCGGCGGTTTTACCTTTTTGGTTTCGTGGAATGAACGGCGTATTCGCCAATGCAATCGTTTAAAGCGACTTCAGCCAAGCGACTACCTTGTTGCGTGCGAGAAATGGTGTGTCGAGATGGTTGCCGATGATCCGAACATAATCGCTTTTCGGATTTTTTGCGCCGGCGGTAAAGGCGTAGTCGCGGCCGGAAAAGACGATCGGATCGACGATCCCGACCACCCAGAGCAGCGGGACCGGCCCCATGGCGGTGGCATTCTTCGGCATCGAAGCCGGACCTTCGGGATCGAACAGGCTCAAATACACCTTGGGTGTGGCCGTCACGGTGAATGGAATGCCCTGGGCGAGATCGGGAAAACTTGTCGGCATTTCCCCCTGCCCCGACGCCACCAGTTTTTTTGCCCGCGTGATCGCACCCGAGGTGCGCAACCGCAAAGCCCACGCATCCGGCGCATGCCCCGGTGCCATGGCGACGATCGCGGTGAGGCCCTCGCGCCGTGCGCCGTAGCCGATCGCGGCGTTGGCGCCCATGCTGTGACCGGCGACCACGATTTTACGCGCGCCGGCAGTGCGCAGCTTGAGCACGGCGGCATCGATTTCGGCCATCGCGTCATCATAGGTCGCATCGTACATGCGATTGTGCGACCACGGTAATTCGGGTGCCTCGACGGCTGCGCCCTCGGCCTTGAGCGCATCAGTAAGCCCGCCGAGAAATGCGCCGGGCGCCGCGCCCTTGCCGTGCAACAGCACGACGCCGAAGCCCCGCAAATTGCCGCTCTGTGCGCGGCCAAGCGCCAGCCCTGCGGCAAGCAGCGCGCAGACAAGGACGGCAAGATGGAAAATCCTGCGCATTGGCAAACTCGAATCAGCTTTCGGCCAGCCGATGACAGCACAGGCGAGTAGATGTGCAACAGCGTGCAATACCGCTCATGGCATCGCTTTTGAACTCCGCGCAGTGTCCGCTTTGGTATCCGCCTGCGCCCCAAGAAAGCTGCCATCGGCGGTGAATAGTCCGACCATTGAATCGGGGAACATAGCGCGCGTTTCCAGCGCTACCGGCCCGCAACATATCATCAGGTAATCGTAGTAATAGCGAACATCGTTGGCCATTCCGAGCTGACGGTGCAGGCGGAAGAAATCCAGCTGAAAGCGCCGGTACGTGCGCTTTTCGAGCATGTTGCGGATGCGCGCATTCTGCACGATCGGTTTGCCGGTCCGTGGCAGCCCCATCGCCGCGATTGGATCGACCTTAAAGAAATTGATGATGTCGGCGCGCGCCTGATACTCGACCCAGAAGATCGCCGGATGGCTCGATACCCGCGTCACTGCATCGCGTAACCAGCGCGCCGAAGGATGCAGGCCGACCTTCAGGAGCGACGACCCGGTCGAAAGCAGATTGAGGCGTTTAACCTTCCCAAGGTTGGGCGCAATGCGCAGCGCCCGATCCACGACTTCCGGCTGCATGGCCGCGCCAAAACTTTGCGCGCCAAATACAACCTCGTCATAGCTTTGGTCGCCCATGCGCGCCACGAGTTCCGCCGCGAAGCGGTCTACGCGCGCATCGAGGTCAGTTCTGTTCCAGCGCGTCAACTCGTCCGCGTAGATCCAATCGTCAAGAATGTAAGCGAGATACATCGGCCGGCCGGGCCATCGCAGCAATCCGGCAAAGATGCCAATCGAGACAAGTGGCGCGATCAAAGCTGCATACGGCAACTCGAACCGAATCCATCCATAGCCGGCCAGAATTGCCAGCGCGGCGAAGGCAAGGAGCAGCATGATTGGATAGACGAAAAACACGCCGTAACGCCAGTTCGTTGCAAAATACCGAAAGGCGGTGCCGGAAACGATGAAATCGATAAGTGACACAATACCGCCCGAGATGCGCGACCATTCCGAGCGCGCGAAATCGGTGGCCACCATGTCGTCCCAACGCAGCAGCACGTAGTCGGTATCGACCCGCCAATTCGGCCCCTGAGTTTCGATCTGCCAGGAGGCAACAAGACCGTCCGGTGAAAGCATCACGTCCGATGCCGTGGCCGCGACATTCCACGTACGCTCAAAGCGCTGCAATTCGCGCACGAACCGATGATATTGACGATCCGGCGGGATCGGCTCGTAGCCGCCGAGCAAAATCATGCACCGCTTGTGGACGATCGGGCTGCTGCGCAAAACCGCCATTCCCCAATTCCGCGACAGGGCTGGTTAGAAAATGTCCGCCTTTAGTTCAAGCATTAAGCGCTCCGGACCGGCACACCGCTGCAACGGCGATGGGGAGGCTCGGGCTGGCGAATATCCCTACGAATTGCGGAAATTATGCCATATAGAGGCCTCGGGGGCCCGTGATCTGGGGACCGCCCAGATGCGTTGAACTTGTGGCAGTCCTTCGCTATAGGGGCATCCGAAACCTTCTAACACTGAAAGCCACCCCCCTTTGCGCCGGTCGAGGCGTCAGTCCAGGCCGGCCCCCGTGACACGCGAGAACGTTTGAAATGTCCACTTTCGATAAGGTCGCCGATATTATCTCCGAAACCTGCGACATCCCGCGCGACACGATCACGCAGGACAGTCACGCCATCAACGATCTTGAAATCGACAGCCTCGATTTCCTCGACATTGCCTTCGCCATCGACAAGGCCTTCGGCATCAAGCTGCCGCTTGAGCAATGGACCCAGGAAGTCAATGACGGCAAAGCAACCACCGATCAGTATTTCGTTCTGAAAAACCTGTCCGCCCGCATCGACGAGCTCGTCGCCGCCAAGGGCGCCTGAGCCCGCGAACCTCGCATGCGCCTCGAGTATTTTCAGCTGGTCACCCGATTCACGGGCCTCGAGGCGGACAAACGGCGGATCCGGTCAGTGTGCGAAGTGCCGCTCAAGAGCACCGTGTTCGAGGGGCACTTTCCGGGCTACCCGCTCATGCCCGGCGTGATGCTGATCGAATGCATGGCGCAAACTTGCGGCTGGCTGGTCAGCGGCGTGACGGGTTTTGTCGGACTTCCGGTTCTTGCCGGCGTCAAGGACGCAAAGATCCGTGCCGCAGTGTTTCCCGGCGACACCCTCGAATTCGAAGCTTGGATCGTGCACGAGGGTTCCGGCTACACGATCGGTGAGGCCAAAGGAACCTCGAAAGGACAACCAATCTGTAACGCGCAATTGACCTATCGCATCGTGCCCTATCCGAGCCCGGAATTCCGCGGCAAGTTGCGCGAATGGGCGGCGCAGGTGCAATTCCCGCTTGAGGAGTTTGCGCATTGAGTGGTGAGCGGGAAGTTTGGATTACCGGCATCGGTATTCTGTCCTGCCTCGGCGAGGGACCCGAGGAGCATTGGCAAAAATTGATGCAGGGCAAACCGGTGGCCGACACGGCGACGTTTGCACCCTACATCGTGCATCCAATCGGCACGGTCAGCTTCGACAAGCAAATCCCGAAAAAAGGCGACCAGCGCCAAATGGAAGCCTGGCAACGCATCGGGACCTATGCTGCCGGGCTAGCGCTCGATTCCGCGGGTGTGAAAGGTAACAGCGAAATCCTCGGTAAGATGGACATGATCGTGGCCGCCGGCGGCGGCGAGCGTGATCTCGCGGTCGACAGCGCGATCCTCACCGGCATGCCCAAGACCGGGAATCCGGATGTCTATCTCAACGAACGCCTGATGAACGATTTGCGCCCAACGCTCTTCCTCGCCCAGCTCTCCAACCTGCTCGCTGGCAACATCTCCATCGTGCACGGCGTGACCGGTTCATCGCGCACATTTCTCGGCGAAGAAGGTTCGGGCGTCGATGCGGTGCGGATTGCGTTCCTGCGCATCAAGGACGGATTGAGCAAGATCGCCCTTGTCGGCGGCGCGCACAACGGCGAACGTAAGGACATGTTCCTGCTTTATGAATTCGGCAGCTACAATCTCAAAGACAAGTTCGCTCCAGTATGGGATCGCGGCTCGAAGGGCGGCTTTGCGCTTGGCTCGCTTGGTGCCTTCCTCGTCCTCGAAGATCCCGAACACGCCAAGGCGCGTGGAGCGAAACCGATCGCGCGACTTTCCGCGGTGTTATCCGAGCGCTGCCGGCGCAAGCCTGGTGAACTGACCGCGACTTTGCGCGGCATGTGGGACAAGATCAAAGGCACGCTCAAGGCCGGCGGCCACGCCATTATTTCCGGCGCGACCGGCGCCGAACCCGCGGCAACGGAAGAGCGGGCGCTTTTCGCCGACCATGCGGGGGTACCGGTGCGCGCCACCGGAACCTATATTGGCCACGGAGTGGAGCCACAATTCGCCATGAACATCGCGCTTGCGGCGGTTGCGATCGGTCACGGGGGCCTCTATCCACCAACCGACAGCGCCAGCGTCGAGAAGCCGATGCAGGGGTCTTTGACGCAAGCGGTGGTAACCGGCGTTGGACATTGGCGTGGTGAAGGATTGGCGTTGGTCGAGGCGGCGATCTGAAGGAGAGAGAGCGTAAAAATGGCAACCTATCGCGACAAAAAGGGCCGTCCGATTATCGTCGTCACGGGGATGGGCGTCGCCACCCCGCTCGGCGCCGGCAAAGAAGACAACTGGGAGAGGCTGCTCGCCGGCCAATCCGGTATCCGCGCAATCAAACGCTTTCCGACCGACGGCTTGAAGACCAGGATCGCAGGGACCGTGGATTACGTCGAGGTCGAGCCGTTTTGCACGCCGGCGCTCTCCGAACGGCTTGGCGAGATAGTCATCGAGGAGGCGGTCGCCGAAGCTGGCATCGGCAAGAAGGGCGATTTTCCCGGACCGCTGTTTGTCGCATTGCCGCCGATCGAAATGGAGTGGCCGCAGCGCATGGAGCTTGCCGCGGAATCGCGCAGCAACAACGAAGTCACTTACGATGATCTGTTGCGCGCTTCGAGTTCCGGCAAATACGCCAAATACTATCCGCGCTTCATGTTCGGCTCGATTGCCGAAAAGCTCGCCGAAACATTTGGCACCAAAGGCTCGCCAATCTCGCTGTCCACGGCTTGCGCGTCGGGCGCGAGCGCGATCCAGCTTGGCATGGAAGCGATCCGCCGTGGCGAGACCAATGTCGCGCTATGCGTGGGCGCCGACGGATCGGTGAACGCCGAGTCGCTCATTCGCTTCTCGCTGCTCTCGGCGCTCTCGACGCAAAACGACAATCCCGAAGCCGCATCGAAGCCGTTCGCCAAGAACCGTGACGGCTTCGTCATGTCGGAAGGCGGCGGGGCGCTGGTGCTGGAAAGCATGGACGCGGCGAAGGCGCGCGGCGCCAAGATTTACGGCGTCCTCGAAGGCGTCGGCGAGCTTGCCGATTCCTTCCACCGCACCCGTTCGAGCCCGGACGGTAAGCCGATCATCGGCTGTCTGCGCAACGCACTCGCCGATTGCGGACTCGCGCCAGAAGATATCGACTACATCAACGCGCACGGCACCAGCACGCCGGAAAATGACAAGATGGAGCATCTCGGCGTCTCCACCGTGTTCGGCGAGCATTCGAAGAAGGTCATGATCTCCTCAAACAAGTCGATCATCGGCCACACGCTATCGGCCGCCGGTGTCGTCGAGGCCGTCTTTTCCTTCATGACCCTCGAAAATCAGCGCGTCCCGCCGACGATCAATTACCAGGTGCCGGACCCCGCCATTCCAATGGACGTCGTGCCGAATACGGCACGCGACGCGCAGGTGCGCCACGTCATGTCCAATTCCTTCGGTTTCGGCGGCCAGAACGTCTCGCTGGTGATGGCGCGCGAGCCGGCCTAACGGGCGCCGCGTCGCGCGGTGTTTCCCGACGGGTTGACGGAGCCCTCAGCACAGCGATAGGCATCGCGCGCTGACCTTCGCCCGCCCTTCCCCCGGAGACCTTGAGCCGATGCGCGCGCTCGTCCTCGTCGCCGACCGCAAGGTCGAGCTTCGCGATCTTCCCCCGCCTCCCCCGCCCGGCGGCGGCGAGGTGCAGATCCGCGTGCGCGCGGTCGCACTCAACCACATCGACGTTTGGGGCTTCCGCGGCATGGCATTCGCCAAACGCAAGCTCCCGCTCACCGTCGGCGTGGAGGCGGCAGGCGAAATCGCGGCCGTAGGCCCTGATATCAAGGACTTCAGGCCGGGCGATGCCGTGGTGATGTACGGCGCGCTGACCTGCGGCACCTGCAGGGCTTGCCGCGAGGGCCGCGACAATCTTTGTGAAAACGTCGGCGGCATCATGGGATTCCACGTCGACGGTTTCGCGTGCGAGCTGATTAACATGCAGGCCCGCCTCGTCATTCCGGTGCCGAAGGGCGTGAGCATGCGCGATGCATCTTGCGCGCCGGTTGCGTTCTCCACCGTCGAGCACATGCTGTTCGACAACGCCAAGCTGCAGCCGGGCGAAACCATCCTCGTGCATGCCGGCGGTTCGGGGATTGGAACTGTTGCCATCAAGATGGCGAAAGCGCTCGGCTGTACCGTCATTACCACGGTCGGCGATGACGCCAAGGCGGAGAAGGCAAAGGCGCTCGGCGCCGATCACGTCATCAATTACCGCACCGATCGTTTCGAGGGCGCGGTGCGTAAACTCACCGCGAAGAAGGGCGTCGATGTCGTCTTCGAGCATGTCGGCGGCGAAGGCTTCAACGCCTCGCTGTTCTGCCTCAAGCGCGGCGGGCGGCTCGTGACCTGCGGCTCGACCGCGGGCCCGACCGTCACCATCAACCTGATGCAGTTGTTCCAGCAGCAGTACAAAATTTTCGGCTCGTTCGGCGCCACCATGCGCAATATTCGCGACGGCCTCGCCAAGATGGCGGCGGGGCTACTGCCTGTGATCGACACCGAGGTCGATCTAACCGATCTCGAGCGCGGGCTTGAACGGCTCGAGAGCCGCCAGGTCTTTGGAAAGATCGTCGTGCGGTTTTGATGCGCGCGACGCTCAGACGCTTCCTGCAGCGCGCCGTGCGGACACTCGGCGCTATTCGCGACGCCATTCTTGGCAATCTGGCCGTTCTCATTCTCAAGGCCGTGCGCCTGACCGATCCCGACCGTATGGCCGACTTCACCGGCCGCTTCATGCGCAAGATCGGCCCCTGGCTGCCCGAACACAGGCTTGGCCGCGCCAACCTCGCCGCCG
>JACQTM010000360.1 GCA_016210825.1 Hyphomicrobiales bacterium | reverse complement strand
GCGCCGGTCGATATTGCGCATATCGTGCGCAACAACATTTACATCTACGGTATTCGCGGCGAAGGCAAGAGCGCGACGCACCGCGCCGAAGCCTTCATGAAGCAGAAGCGCTTCGACGCGACGAAGATCCACACCCATACTTTTCCGCTCGACGATCTGCCGACCGCGATCCGCTACGCCAAGGATCGCGTCGAGGACGCGATCAAGGTGGTGGTGAAGGCGCGCGGCGCGCCGGCGGTGCAGAAGGTAGCGGCGGAATAGATTGGCTTGTCGTCTCGGCCAAGCGCCGCGCAGCGGCGCGCGAGCCGGGACCCATAATCGCCGTTGTGGCGAGAAACGATAGGCCTGTGGTTATGGATTCCGGCTCTCGCGCTTCGCGCTCGGCCGGAACGACATCGGAGAGGAAACGGTACGGCCAATGCTCCTCTGCGACGAATATTTGACGCCGGCCTCGCTCGACGAGGCGTTTGCCGCGATGGAGAAAAATCGTGGCCGCTATCGTATTGTCGCCGGCGCGACGGACACTTATCCATGGGCGCGTGAGGGCAGGGCGGGCGACGTCGCCATCCCCGTGCTCATCGATGTCGCGAAAATCCCGGAATTACGCGAACGCCGCATCGACGACAAGCGTGTGCGTCTCGGCGCCGCGACGCCGATCCAGCGCTTCCTCGACGATCCCGCACTCGCGCGCGCGCTGCCATGCATGCCGCGTTGCGCGGTGTGGTTCGCCGACGATCAGATTCGCGAATGCGCAACCATCGGCGGCAATATCGTCAATGCTTCACCTGCCGCCGATGGAACCCCGCCACTGATCGCGCATGAGGCCGAGGTTGAACTCGCCGCGCGACGCAACGGCAAGATCGCGCGGCAGCGCATGGCGCTCTGCGATTTCGTGCGCGGACGGAACAAGACTGCGCTGGAGGAGGGCGAAATTCTCGTCGCTTTTGAATGCGATGCCTTACCCGGCTATGGCGGCGCCTTCGAAAAGGTCGGCCACCGACGCTCGCTCGTCATCTCTTTGGTTTGCCTCGCCGCGCTGGTGAAGCTCGACGCCGCCGGCCGTCGCATCGAGGATGTGCGCCTTGCCATCGCCGGCATCGATGCCGTGCCGAAGCGTCTTGGCGATGTCGAAAAATATCTGCGCGCGGGAATGGTCACCGCCGAACGTCTGGAACAGGCAGCCGAGATGCCGGTCAATCTCGTCGCCTCGCGCACGCGCCAGGCCTATCGCCGCGAGGTCGTGCGCGGTTTCATGATGCGCGGTCTGATCAACGCATTGCGCCGCGCGGGAGCCGATCCGAACATGCTCTCGCCAGAGCAGGAGGCGAGCTATGCCTGAATTACGCATCGAAGCCACGATCAACGGCCGCAAGGTCGCGCGCCCGGCCAAGCCGCATTTGCGCTTGCTCGATTTTCTGCGCGACGACCTCGAACTCACCGGCACCAAGGAAGGCTGCGGCGCCGGCGAATGCGGCACCTGTTCCGTCTTCGTCGACGGCGTATTGATGAAATCGTGCCTCGTGCCGGTGGCGAAGGCGCAAGGCACGCGCATCGAGACTGTCGAGGCTTTGGCCAATTCCGGCGAATTGTCGATCCTGCAAAAGGCTTTCCACAAAGCCGGCGCTAGCCAATGCGGCTATTGCATCCCCGGCATGGTGATGGCGGCGACCGCCGCGATCCGCAGCAATCCCTTTGCCGGCCGCGAGGAAATCAAGGAACGGCTCGGCGGCAATATTTGCCGTTGCACCGGCTATCAGAAGATTATCGATGCCGTTGAAATGGCGCGCGACGTGCAGAACGGAAAACTATCGGCAAGCGTATTCGCCGAGGACGAACCGGAAGATGGCGCTTTTATTGGCGCCAATGTCCGGCGCATTGACGCGCCGAGTAAGGTCGCAGGCGCGCTGAAATATGCCGGCGATATGGTGATGCCGCATATGCTGCACGTGCAGGTGTTGCGCTCGCCGCATGCGCATGCGCGCGTCGTCTCGATCGACGTCTCGGAAGCCGAAGCGATGGACGGCGTCGAGGGTGTCATCACCTCGGCGGACGTGCCGGGCGAGGATGGATTCGGCGTTTTTGTGCACGATCAGCCAATCATGGCGCGCGGCAAGGTGCGTTATATCGGCGAAGCGGTGGCGGCGGTCGCGGCCGAGGATGTGCTTACGGCGAAACGCGCGCTCGCCAAGATCAAGGTCGTCTACGAGCCGCTACCGGCGGTATTCGACCCGGACGAGGCGATGCAGCCCGGCGCGCCGGTGCTGCACGATTATGCGCCCGACAATATTACCAAGCACATTCCGATCCGCGTCGGCGATGTGACCAAGGGCTTCGCCGCTTCCGAGCTGATTGTCGAGCAGACGTATTCCACGCAAGCCATCGAGCACGCCTATCTCGAGCCGGAGGCGGGCCTTGGCTATGTCGATGCCGACGGCGTCGTGACCATTATTTCTCCGAGCCAGAACATCACGCATCACCGTGAAATGCTGTCGAAGATCATCGCGCAGCCGATCAGCAAGGTTCGCTTCATCATGAGTCCGGTCGGCGGCGGGTTCGGCGGCAAGGAAGACATGATCTATCAAGGCATGCTGGCGCTGCTCGCCATGAAGACACGGCGGCCGGTTCGGCTCGTATTCACGCGTGAGGAATCGATCATTTCGACGGCAAAGCGCCATCCTTCGCGCACGACCTTGAAGATGGGTTTGAGCAAAGACGGCCGCATCCGCGCCTTCGAGATGCGAATGATCAGCGACGGCGGCGCTTACGGCATGTCGACTGAAGGCGTGATGCGCAAGGCGGCGATCCTCGCCGCGGGACCGTACGCAATCGCGAACGTGAAGATCGACACCTACGGCATCTACACCAACAACACGCCGTCCGGCGCGTTCCGTTCCTTCGGCGCGCTGCAGGCGCAATTCGCGACCGAATCTCATCTCGATATCTGCGCGGAAAAACTCGGCCTCGATCCGTTCGAGATCCGCCGCATCAATGCCATGCGCGATGGCGCGACCACGCACACCAAGCAGAAGCTTAAATCTGTCAGCATCCTGCGCGCGCTCGAAGCCGCGGAAAAAGCGTCCGACTGGGAGAAAGGCGCGCCGGTCTCGCGCGGCGAGACGCGTTCCGATCATGCCACCCAAGGCATCCGCCCGCCCTGCGCGCTTGGCGCGCGCTTCGAGGCGCCGGCGGCGGCCGAACGCAGCGAGGTTGCGTAATGGCGCGCAAACGCGGTCGCGGCGTCGCAGCCTGCTGGTACGGCATCGCCCGCACCGCCACGGTCGATCGCGCCGGGGCCTGGGCCGAGATCGACGACGGCGGAACGGTGAAGATCCTCACCGGGGTCACCGAAATCGGCGAGGGCATTCTCACGGTGCTGGCGCAGATCGCCGCCCACGAAATCGGCGTGAAGCCGGCCGACGTCACGCTTGGCGACAACGATACCGCGCGCTCGCCGGAAGCAGCCCACGCGGGCGCCACGCGACAAACTTACATGATCGGCAATTGCGTCGCGATCGCCGCGCGTCAGGCGCGCGAGAAGCTCGTTGAAGTGATCGCCGATCATTGGGACGTGGCCGCCAGCACGATTGAAACCGCGAACGGCGAAATCTGGGCCGCGGGAACCAATCACCGCATCTCTATGGGTGAAGCGGTGCGCATCTGCAAAGCCAAGGGCGTGGTGCCGCTCGGCTCCGGCTCGTTTGGCACCGACACCACCGGACTTGATCCGATCGATGGCGCGGGGCGGCCGTGGCAGGCCTACGTGTTTGGCTGTCAGGTGGCGGAAGTCGAGGTCGATACCATTACCGGCGAAGTGCAGGTGCTCGGCATCTGGGCGGCGCACGATGTCGGCCGCGCCGTCAACCCGCGCGGCGTCGAAGGGCAAATCGAAGGCGGCATCGTGCAGGCGCTCGGCCAGGGTCTGATGGAGGACTACAAGCTCGATCAGGGTCGCACCTCCACTTCCGGTTTCGCCAAATACATCCTGCCGACTGCGCTCGACGTTCCGCATGTGACGTCCATCATCATCGAGGACCCCGATCCGATCGGTCCGCTCGGCGTCAAGGGGATCGGCGAGCCCGCCATGATTCCGACCATTCCGGCGGTCATGAACGCAATCTACGACGCCGTCGGCGTGCGCATCACGTCGTTACCGGCGACGCCGGAAAAGGTATTGGACGCGATCAAGGAAAAGGAAAAGTCGCACACGCGGCGCAATATTCCAGCCGTTGCGGCCGAGTGAAGCGCGGCTGCGGTCGAGAATACGGAGAGGAGTGATGAGTACGAGTGCCGCCGAGAAGCTCAACGCCCGCGAGGTCGCGTTCAATGCCGACCTTGCGGCCATCCGCGAACTCGCATCGGTGCTGCCGGGCGCGATGCCGGTGGCGATCAACGGAATCAAGGTTGCCGCGTCAATCCGGCCGCGCAAATTCGTCATCGAGGGCGGCGATGACACGCCGGTGATCATGCCGCGCACGGCGTATCAAATCGTCTATCCCGATGGCGCGATCATGATTGATTCCGGCCTCGACCGCGAGACGCACAATTCGTTCGGCGGCGACGAACCGTATTATCCTGACCAATTCGTCAAGTTGCAGCGGGCGCTCGACCGCGCGCGGCTCATCGTGCTGACGCATTTCCACGCCGACCACGTTGCCGGCGTCGTGCGCGCGCCGAATTTTCGCGAGCTGGCACGAAAAACCGTCATCACCGCCGAGACCGCGGATTTCATGGTTAATCGGCCGCACCGGCCGCATTTGCAGTTGACCGAGGACGCCGCCGACAACTTCATCGTGATGAGTTACCGTAAATATTATCCGGTGGCGCCGGGCGTGGTCCTGATTAAGGCGGCCGGCCACAGTCCGGACATGCAGATGATCTATATCCGGCTGCAATCCGGCCATGAAATCCTGCATTCGATCGACGCCGCCTGGAACCTCGACAATATCCTGCAGGTGAAGGGCAAGGCGGCGCCGTGGGTGAAGGAGGATGTGCCCGCGATCATGGGGCAATTGCGCTGGCTCAAACACATTCATGAGACGGAAAAGACCGTGACGGTTTTGGTCACGCACGATGACGGACTGTTCAACAGGGTGACCTCATCCGGACTTGTAGGTGGCGCGCTGGCGCTCGATTGACGGTGAAATTGGCCGATCCGGCCATATTGCGATGATTAAAAAGAGACAGGAGGACGACGACGATGAGCAAGACGATGACGAATGGATTGAGGCTTCTTGCCGCGATCCTGTTCGCCGGGGCCGCGGTGCCGGCCAAGGCCCAGTATCCCGAAAAGCCGGTCGAGATGACGGTATTGTTCGGTGGCTCGGCGCAGACGGTCGGGCAATTGCTCGCCGACCTGATGTCGAAGCAGCTCGGCAAGCCGGTCGTGGCCGTGAGCCGTCCGGGCGGCGGCGGTGCCGTCGGCTACACCTTCGTGCAGGCGACATCACCCGATGGCTACAACATCGTTTGGAACTCGAATTCGATCTCAACCACGCATTATCAGGGCAACGTCAAGTTCGACTACAAGGCGTTCACGCCGATCGCCCGCGTCGGCATGGAAGTACCAGTGCTCGCCGTGCGCACCGAATCCGGCTGGAAGTCGCTCAAGGACATGGCCGCCGCGGCGAAGAAATCCGACCAGAAACTGAAGGTCGCCGTTGGCGGGCTCGGTTCATTCACGCACATCGTTTCGGCGGCATTGTTCAACCGGCTTGGGGTGCAGGTCAATTACATCCCCGGCGGCACCGGCCGCGAGGTGGCGGAATTGCTCGCCGGCCGCGTCGACGGGGTGATGCGCTTCCCGAGCGAGGTGCAGTCGCATGTCAAGGCCGGCACGCTCAAGGTGCTGTGCCTTGCCACCAAGGACAAGATCAATGTCGGCATCGACGCGCCGACCTGCGACGCCGCCGGCGCCAAGGGCCTCGATCTCGCCATGTGGCGCGGCCTTGCCGCGCCCGCCGGCACGCCGCCGGCGGCCATCGCCAAGCTTGAGGCGGCGGCGAGAGCCGCGACCCAGTCGCCGGAATTCAAGAAGGCCGCGGAAAATATCGGCTTCACGCCGGCATTTCTCTCGGCCAAGGATTTCGGCAAGGTCATCGCCGACGACGACAAGGAGATCGGCAAGCTGATGGCCGATCTCGGTATCGAAAAGAAGAAGTGAGGCTGGCGGTGGCGCAATCCATCCGCGATCGGCTGGCGGGTGTTGTCCTGCTGCTGTTCGCTGTGGTCTGGATCGCCGGAGTCTTCTGGACAATTCCGGAAGTCTCCGGCGATGCCCGGGTCGGCCCGCGCGGTTTCCCGTTCTGGATGGGCATGGGGCTCGTCGGGCTGTCGCTGATCTTGATAGCGGGCAGCTTCGTTCGCACGAACGGAAATATCTCTCTCGTTGAAGTCACCAAGGAAAAAGCCGACGCGAGAAGCGAAGTGTGGGCGGCGGCAAGCGCGTTCGGTTTTCTGGTCGTTTATATCCTCGCGCTGGACTGGCTCGGCTTCATCCCCGCCACGGTCCTCGTCGTGGCAGCTTTTCTGTGGTTTGTGCTCGGCAAGCGTTCGCCTTTGCTTGTCGCCGGCCTTCCGGTCGGGCTGACCCTCGGCATTTGGTACATCATGGGCAAGCTGATGGGCGTCTATCTGCCTAAAAGCGATTTCATTCCGTTGTTTTGACGATGGACGTCTTTCTCACTGCGCTATACGCGTCGTTCACCTTGCCGGTCATGACCGCACTTGTCTTCGGGACGGTGCTTGGTCTCGTCTTCGGCGCCATTCCGGGGCTCACCTACAGCATGGCGCTGGCGCTGGTGTTGCCGATGACTTTCGGCATGAGTCCGGTGGCGGCCGTGGCGACGATGGTTTCGACCTATATCGGCGGGGCGACCGGCGGAACGATCTCGGCAATCCTGATCGGGGTGCCGGGAACGCCGTCCTCGGCGGCGACCGTAATGGACGGATACGCGCTCGCCCGCGCGGGCAAAGCCAGCCTCACGCTCGGCGTGTCCGTAGTGGTATCGACCATCGGTGGAATCTTCAGCCTCGCGATTATGCTGATCTCGGTCGACGCACTGGCGCGCGTGGCGCTGGCTTTCGGCCCGGCCGAAATCAGCGCGCTCGTTATATTTGGCCTGTCCACCATTTGCGGGCTGGCGGAGGGTTCGCTGCTGCGGGGCCTGATCGGCGGCGTGCTCGGTCTCATGGTGATGACCGTCGGCCAGGATCCGATCGATGGTGCGCAGCGTTTCACT
>JACQTM010000043.1 GCA_016210825.1 Hyphomicrobiales bacterium | reverse complement strand
TGACGCGATCGCCGTCACGCACGCGCAGCTCGCCGACCACGCCGCCGGTCGGGTGCTGAACCTTCTTGACGTTCGAATCGACGACAACGGAGCCGGGTGCGATCAGCGCGCCGGAAACATCGGTTGTCGCCGCCCAGCCGCCAACGCCCCCGGCGAGGATGACAACCACGGTGATGCCGGCAACGACGTGACGCTGGATCGATTCGGTCGCCGACGTGGGTTCTTGCGTCTTCATGACGACGAACTCCCGGCTTCGGGGACAACCGTGAGCGACCGCGGCAGTGGCGGGCGTTGCAACACCTTCGACAGCACCTCGTCCTTCGGTCCGAAAATCTGCTGGCGGCCGTCACGCATGACAAGCACCAGATCGACGCCGGCAATTGCGCTCGGCCGGTGGGCAATGACAATTACGATGCCGCCCCGCGCACGCACGCCAAGCACGGCGCGGCTCAACGCCTCGTCGCCTTCGGAATCGAGATTGGAATTTGGCTCGTCGAGCACGACGAGGAAAGGATCGCGATAGAGCGCGCGGGCGAGCGCGATGCGCTGCGCCTGACCGGCGGAAAGCGAGGTGCCCTGCTCGCCGACTTGCGTTTCATAGCCTTCGCACAAATTGACGATCAGGTCGTGAATGCTCGCAGACCTCGCCGCCGCCATGATCATCTCGGCGTCCGCGTCGGGCTCGAAGCGGGCGATGTTCTGCGCCACGCTGCCGGCGAGGAGCTCGACGTCCTGAGGCAGATAGCCGATATGGCGGCCGAGCGCCTCGGGCATCCATTGATCGAGCGCAGCGCCGTCGAGGCGCACCCTGCCGCGCAGTGGCGTCCAGGCGCCGACGAGAAGCCGCGCCAGGCACGATTTTCCCGAACCGCTCGGGCCAATTACGCCGAGCCCATTGCCGCTCTTGAGCAAAAAATTGATGTCTTGCACGACAATCTTCTGATCGCCCGGGGGGACAGCGCAAACTGCTTCGACTGCGAGGCTCTTGGCCGGCGAAGCCAGCGGCATGACCGCTGCCTGGATCGGGAACAGCGCAAGCAGCCGCCCGAGCCGGCTCCAGCCATGTCGCGCTGCGACAAACCCTTTCCAGTTGGCGATGGCGAGATCGACCGGTGCCAGCGCCCGCGCGCTCAGAATCGAGCCGGCGATGATGATTCCCGCCGTGGCCTGCTGATTGATCACGAGCCAGGCGCCGACCGCCAACACGATTGACTGCAGCATCAATCGCAAAACCTTGGAGATCGCGGCGAAGCCGCCGGCGACGTCGCTTGCGCGCTGCTGGCTTGCCATGTACCGGCGATTGATCTCGCTCCAGCGCATGGCGATCCGTCCCGTCATGCCCATCGCCGTCAACGCTTCGGCGTTGCGGTGGCTGATCTCGGCGAGCCCGTTGCGAGCGAGCACCTGCGCCGCCGTTTCCTTGGCGGGGTTGCGTGTGAGCACTTCGGTCATCACCGTGAGCACGGCAAGGACGATGGCGCCAATCAGCGCAGCGAGGCCGATCAGATAGTGAAACGCAAAGCAGATGATGAGATAGATTGGCAGCCATGGCAGATCGAACAACGCGATCGGCCCCATCCCGGACAGGAACGAGCGCACGGCGTCGAGATCACGCAGTGGCTGCAACCCATCGCTACGGTTGCCGGCAACGAGCGGCAGGCGCATCAGCGAGTCGTAGACGCGCGCGCTCAGCGCCTCGTCGAGGCGAGCGCCTATGCGCACCAGAATGCGGGCGCGGATCAAATCGAGGATGCCGAGCGCGGTGAACAGGCAAATCGCGATAATGAGCAGGGCGACCAGTGTTGGCACGCTGCGGCTCGGCAGCACGCGATCGTAGATTTCCAACATGAAGATCGCGCCGGTGAGCATCAGGATGTTGCTCATGCCGCTGAATAGGCCGATGGCAACGATGGCGCGACGGCAGGAATCGAGCGCCGTGGCCAGTTCGGAGTCCGACTGGGTTAGCCGCGTACGGGATGGCGCCTGCGACATCGCGCGCCGTCCCTACCGAGCCTCACGACTAAACGAAGTCCGCATCGGTCCGTCCCTGACGTATCCGGCATGGCCACATTTCGCTCGCTTCGCTTGCGCGAAGTCGACGGTCTTGCTGGCCCCGGTCCCAAGCCCCTGATTAACACGAAACGGCACGAGAACGATGGCACCCCACGCACCACGGTTAACCGCGGAACACCCTGCACGGGACGCTAAACCATTGATTCGACGCGCTTCTTGGATCTGATTGACAGCGCGAGCCCTGCCTTCGACGATGCGATCACCGCGCTAAAGCAGCGCAAGAAGCCGGAGGAGCGCAACGTCCATGTCAGGCCCCATGATCCCGCGCGAGCGCTGCGACTACTCAGCCATCGTCGATCGGCCGCCGCTGAAATTACCAGGCGGTGCGCGCCTCGTTTTCTGGACCATCGTCAATTACGAAGTCTGGGACATTTCCCGTCCGATGGCGCGGCAGATACTGCCGGCGCCGACCGGCATTCCGCTGCAGCCGGACGTCGTACATTGGGCCTGGCACGAATACGGCATGCGCGTCGGCTGCTGGCGTTTCTTCGAGTTGTTTTCCAAGCTCGGCATCAAGCCGACGCTCGCTGCCAACGCGCGCATCTGCGAGGACTACCCGCGTGTCGCCGAACAGGCCAAGCGCGATGGCTGGGAATTCATGGGCCATGCCTACGATCAGGTGCCGATCCACAAGACCGAGGATCAGGCCGGAATGATCAATCGGTCCATGGACATCATCGAACGTTTCACGGGAAAGCGTCCCGTCGGCTGGCTTGGGCCGGGTCTGACGCAGATGCTCGATACGCCGGAAATCCTGGCCTCGGCAGGCGTGAAATATATCGGCGACTGGGTCTATGACGACGAGCCGACCGTGATCCGCACCGCCAAAGGGCCGCTCGTTACCTTGCCCTACACCATCGAGATCAACGACATCCCGATGATGATCATCCAGCATCACGAGAGCGATTATCTGCAGAAACGCGCGATCGATCAGTTTGACCGGCTCTACGCGGAGAGCAAGGATCGCGCCAAGATCATGTCGATCGCGATTCATCCCTATATCAGCGGCCAGCCGCACCGGATTAAATATCTGGAGGCGATTTACGATTACGTGAACCAATTCGATGGCGTGCTGCACTGGAACGGCGCGCAAATCTTCGACTGGTATCGCAAGGTCGCGGGCAACAAGCTCGGAGCCGCCGCATGAATGCACCAGAGGACAAAGCCGGCGCGCGCATGCTGCCGACCGACCGCATCGTCTATTCGCCAATCACCGAACGTATGCCGCTCAAGCTTCCCGGCGGCGCGCGCATGGTCGTGTGGTTCATCGTCAACGTCGAGGAATGGGATGCGACGCAGCCGATGCCGCGCACGGTTCTCACCCCGCCGGCCGGCGGCTCGCCGTCGCCGGACATCCCGAACTGGGCGTGGCACGAATACGGCAACCGCGTCGGCTTCTGGCGGCTGCTCGACGTGTTCGACAAGTTCAAGATTCCCTCGGCGCTGGCAATCAACGGTTCGGCGATCGCAGCTTATGCGCCGATCGTGCAAGCCGCGGTGAAGCGCAAATGGGAGTTCATGGGTCACGGTTTTACTCAGCGCAACATGCAAAAAGTGCCGGACGAGCGCGCCGACATCCGTAAGACCGCGGAGGTGATCGCGAAAGCTTGCGGCAGGCGCCCGCGCGGCTGGCTCGGTCCGGGCCTGACCGAGACCTGGGAAACGCCGGATATCCTTGCCGAGGAAGGCTACGGCTATGTTTGCGACTGGGTGCTCGACGATCAGCCGGTGTGGCTGAAGACGCGCGGGAAGCCGATCGTGAACGTGCCCTACACGCAGGAATGCAACGACGTTGCGATGATGCTCATCCAGCATCACAAGGCATCGGAATATTACGACCGCGCAATGGATCAATTCGAGCAGATCTATGCCGATGCCAAAGGCTCCGCCCGTGTCATGGCGATCGTACTGCATCCCTACATCATGGGGGCGCCGCACCGGACCAAGTATTTCCGCCGAATCGTCGAAAAGATACGCAAGAAACGCGGCGTGCTGTTCTGGACCGGCGAGCAGATTCTCGACTGGTATTTAAAAACCGGGCCGAAGGCGCCATAACGTTCGCAAGGAATGAACGCCATGCATCCGCGCGAGCGTCTGGCTTATTCGGCCATCGAGAAGCGTCCGCCACTGAGATTTCCGAAAGGAATCCGCCTCGTCATCTGGCCGGTGCTGGCGCTGGAGGAATGGGATATTTCGCGGCCGATGGCGCGCATGGTGATCTCGCCGCCGCAAGGCCAGCCGATGTTGCCCGATCATCCAAACTGGAGCTGGCACGAATACGGCATGCGTGTCGGCTTTTGGCGGTTAAAGAAGATGCTGCAGGCGGTCGGCGCAACGCCGACCGTGACGCTTAACGCGCGTGTCTGCGAGACTTGTCCGGAGGTGGTTCAGGCTTGCGTCGATGCCGGCTGGGAGCTCAATGCCCATGGCTACGAGCAACTGCCGATGCACAAGGTGGACGACCAGCGCGCGGTGATCGCCAAATCTATGGACGTGATCGAGAAATTCTGGGGCCGGCGGCCGCGCGGCTGGTTCGGCCCCGGCCTGACGCAAACCTTCGACACGCTGGATTATCTCGCCGAGGCGGGTGTCGAATATATCGGCGACTGGGTGCTCGACGATGATCCGGTGACACTGAATACAAAGCACGGCCCGGTGGTGGCATTGCCGTATAATTTTGAAATCCACGACATCGTGCTGATGGCGCTGCAACACCATTCTTCGGACATGATGTACCGGCGTGCGATCGATCAGTTTGAATGCCTTTACGCGGAATCCGCTGAGCGAGCGAAGATCATGGCGATCGCCTGTCATCCCTACCTGTCCGGCGTGCCGCACCGGATCGCCCATGTGCAACGCACGTTCGAGGACCTTCTCGGCCGCGATGGTGTCGTCGCCTGGGACGGCGCGAAAATTCTCGATTGGTACTTAACACAGCAGACAAAGTGATCGCTCGGTGTCGAAGTCCTCACCCATCCTCCGCTCCGCCTTCGTGCCGCACGATCTGACCGCGCCTATTACCGGCGCGGCGCAGGGGCCGCTTGCCGGCCTGACCGCCGCGGTCAAGGATATGTACGACATCGAAGGTTATCGGACGGGCGGCGGAAATCCCGAATGGCTTGCGACACATGAGCCGGCAAAGACGAATTGCCCGGCGGTGACGAAGATTCTCCAAGCCGGCGCCACGGTGATCGGCAAGACCGTGTGCGACGAATTTTTCTTCAGCGTCACCGGCGTCAACGCCCATTACGGCACGCCGGTTAATCCGCGCGGCGTCGGCCGCATGCCCGGGGGCTCGTCGAGCGGTTCGGCATCGGCAACGGCGTCAGGCGCCTGCGACTTCGCGCTCGGCAGCGACACCGGCGGATCGGTGCGCGTGCCGGCCGCGTTTTGCGGTCTTTACGGGCTTCGCCCGACCCATGGCCGTGTCGATCTATCCGGCGCCATGCCGATGTCGCCGAGCTTCGATGTCGCCGGCTGGTTCGCCTGCGCGCCCGGCCTGTTTCGGCGCATCGGCGGCGTGTTGCTCGAAGGCGCAAGCGATCTCTCACCGATCAAGGACGTCATTATCCTCGACGATGCATTCGCGCAGGCCGACGCGGACGTCGCCGCCTTGCTGCAATCGTCGCTGAACGCGATGATGGACGAATTGCCGAGACCAACTCATGCAAAGATTGCGCCCGATGGCTTCGACGTTTGGCGCGAGGCGTTCCGCGTGTTTCAGGGTCGGGAAATTTGGAATATCTACGGCGGCTTTGTTACCACTCAGAAACCAAAGCTCGGCCCCGGAATCCGCGAGCGCTTGGAATTCGCAAGCCGCGTTTCAGAGCGAGATGCCGAGGCTGCGCGCGCGGTAAAAGCGCGCGCAAGCGCGCATATCCGCGCCATCGCCAAGCCGGGAACTGTGCTTGCGTTGCCGACCGCGCCCTGTATTGCGCCGCGCATCGATTTGCCCGCGGAGCAGCTGGAATCGTTTCGCGTACGCGTCATGCGGTTGACTTGCATCTCCGGAATGAGCGGACTTCCGCAGATGACGATTCCCATCGGGACAGTGTCCGGCTGTCCCGTCGGCCTGTCGTTCGTTGGTTGGGCGGGCGGCGACGAGCCGCTGCTCGAGCTCGCGCAGAAGCTGTCACGTTTCTGTGGCGGTTATCTGCCGGTGACATAAGTAATATTTGCGGTGCGCATGAACGACAAAGCCCGGCGTCATGCGCCGGGCTTTGCTCTCCGGTGTGGATCGGCGTCGTCAGTTGCTGCCGCCGGAACGAAGTGGGTTGTCGCGTAGAATCTGCGAGCGAACGAACAGATCCGGATCCTGTCCGACGATCTGACCGCCTTCGATCACGACAGCACTGTTGGAAAACCCGCTTGCGGGGAGCTGCCAAGGAAACGGACTTTGGGCATTTGCCGCCGTTGCACCAGCGAGCGTGACG
>JACQTM010000374.1 GCA_016210825.1 Hyphomicrobiales bacterium | reverse complement strand
GGCCCATCGTGAAAGCCGCCTCACAACCGGCGACGATTCTGGGCGCTGCGATGATCGTATCGCTCGGGGTGGGAACGCATGTCCTGTTGACTCGAGAATGGGAAACGGCACGACGGGGAGCCGAACTCGAGACAAGCAACCTTGCTCGTGCATTCGAGGAGCATATTGTCGGGACCCTGACGGGCATCGACAAGATGCTGCTCGTGCTGCGCACGTCGTATCAACGCGCTCCGCATGATTTTAAGTTCGACACGTGGCTCGATAATTCTTTTTTTTCAAACGGTTTGACGCTGAGCTATTCCGTCATTGATCGCGACGGGAATCTACGTGCGGTCACGAACGGGTCCGGGAGCACAAACGGCAGGTTTAGTGATTTTGAATTTTTTACGGTTCAGAAAGACGCACTCAAAGATGAGCTATTCATCGCCAAACCCGTGAACGGAGTAAAATCCGGCACTTGGTCAATTCAATTATCGCGTCGGCTTATCGACAAGGACGGTACCTTCGCCGGAGTCATCGCTGCAACAATGGACGCCGTGGCGCTTGCACGATTCTATAAGTCGGTCAATGTCGGGCAGGATGGTGCGATAGGCTTGACTGGACTAGACACGGTGATCCGTGCCCAGGCGGGCATGAAACGCAACGTCATCGGCCGAGCAATCCCACGCGCCGCCGTCTTCGATATGATCAAGACGTCGCCGACCGGTTCGTATCTCACCGATGCGCGAACCGATGGTGTCGAACGTGTTGGATCATATCGCGTGGTCAGAGGATTCCCGCTCATCGTGTGGGTTGGCGTCAGTCAACACGAGGTCTTTGCCGCCTACAGGGACAAATTACGGACTTATATAGCCGCGGCCACAGTGTTGACGATTTTCGTCCTGTTCGTGGTTGCGATTAGCATCGTTCAGCGAATGCGTCTCGAAAAAGCCCGTGCGGCACAGCGCGCAAGTGAGATGCATGTCCGGGAAAAATCCCGCCAATTGCAGATCACGTTCGATAATATGAACCAGGGCATCATCATGATCGACCCTGAGCAGCGGATCGCGTTCATAAATCGAAGAACAATCGATATGCTTGAGCTGCCGGAGCGATACGCCACTGAGCGGGCGACAATCAACGAGCTTATCGCTTACTTATGGGAAAGGGGCGAATTCGGTCCCGATGGGAATGCGCTTGATTCGAACATTCGCGAATTCATGAAGGGCGGCGCCACGGATGCAAGTGTGACTTGCTATGATCGCACTCGCCCGAATGGCACGGTCATCGAGGTGCGCAGCAGGGTAATGCTGGACGGCAGCATCGTACGCACCTTCACCGATGTGACCGAGCGAAAGCGCAACGAAGAGCGCATCGCGGAAATGGCCCGGCACGACCCGCTCACTGGACTGGCCAATCGTACGCTCTTCCTGGAACGCATGGAATACGCCCTCGCGCATGTCCGGCGGCATGGCGAGGGCTTCGCGTTGCACTGTCTTGATCTCAACGACTTCAAGATGATCAATGATACGCACGGTCATCCAGCCGGGGACACGGTGCTGCGCGCCGTTGCCGATCGGTTGCGCCGGTGCGTCCGCGACACCGACACCGTAGCGCGGCTCGGGGGCGATGAATTCGCGATCATCCAGTCATCGACCGTGCACCGAGCGGACGCGGCAATCCTATCGGAACGAATTCTCAAAGCGTTGGTGGCGCCAGTGGATAATCTTCCACCATCTATCGTGATCCGTGCCGCGATTGGAATTGCTATGGCACCGGCGGCGGGTGCCGACGCAGACGTGTTGATGCGCAAGGCCGACATTGCGCTTTATGCCGCGAAAACCGGGGAAGGTGGAGAATTTCGTTTCTGCGATGTGCCAGGCCAGCCGGCACCGTTCCCCGCTGACGTGGCGCCGTCGATCCAACCTGCTCCGGACGTCGAAAACGCGACCGCAATAAAGTCGACGGAATGACGATCGAATTCATCCTCCGGACGCTCGACTAAACCACTTTGCTATACGCATTCACCCCGCGAGCCGAACTTACCGCGGTTGCGGCTCTTTTCTCCGCGCCACTCGCGTGACATGGTGAGAAACGGCTTTTTCTTTTTCGCGGGTTCAACGTGATCGATTCAATCCAGCAAGGCGATGTAACGGTCGTAACGATGGCACATGGCAAGGCCAATGCCCTCGACACCGAATTCTGCGACGCACTGGCGTCGTGCCTGAATGCACTCACGCCATCGACGGCACGGGCGGTTGTATTGACCGGCCGCGGCCGAATTTTCTGTGCCGGCGTCGATCTCGTCCGCCTGCTCGATGGCGGCGCCGCTTACGTACGGAAGTTTCTTCCGGCGCTGGAACGGCTTTACGAGGCCGTTTTCTATTTTCCGAAGCCGATCGTCTCGGCGATGAACGGTCACGCCATCGCCGGCGGTTGCGTGCTTGCCGCCGCTACCGACCGGCGCATTATGGCGCGCGACGATGGCAGGGTTGGGGTGACGGAACTCCAGGTCGGCGTGCCGTTTCCCTCGCTCGCGCTTGAGATCATGCGGCACGTCACCGCGCCGCAATTCTACGAAGCGGTCATATTGGGCGCCGAAACATATCCACCGCAGGAGGCGGTGGTGCGCGGCCTTGTCGATGAAATTGTTCCACCCGAGCAATTGCTCGATCGCGCGGTCGCGGCCGCGAAGAAACTCGCCGCGATCTCGCCGGCGGCATTCGCCGTATCGAAACAGCAAATCCGACGCCAGGTGCGTGACTTCATGGACACGCGCGGCCGCGAAGCGGACGCACAGGTCACCGCGATCTGGGTTGCGCCTGAAACCGCGAAGGTGGTTGCCGACTATGTGGCGCGGACGCTCAAAAAGACCTGACGCATACGCGTGGACCAACATTACGCCGCCGCCAAACCCTGCTCCAGGTCGGCGATAATGTCGTCCTTGTCCTCGATGCCGATAGACAAACGCACCACGTCCGGCCCGGCGCCGGCCTGTACCTTCTGCGCATCGGACAGTTGCCGATGCGTGGTGGAGGCCGGGTGAATGATGAGCGAGCGCGTGTCGCCGATATTGGCGAGATGCGAGAACAGTTTCACATTGGAGACGAGCTTGACGCCGGCATCGTAGCCGCCCTTGAGCCCGAAAGTGAGCACAGCACCCGCACCCTTCGGGCAGTATTTCTTGGCGAGGTTGTGGTAACGGTCGCCCGAAAGCCCCGGATAACTGACCCACGCGACTTGCTTTTGCTGTGCGAGCCATTCCGAAACGGCGTTGGCATTGTCGCAATGCTTCTGCATGCGCAAGGGAAGCGTCTCGATGCCGGTGAGGATGAGAAATGCGTTGAACGGCGATAGCGCCGGCCCGATGTCGCGCAGGCCGAGCACACGGCAGGCGATGGCGAATGCGAAATTGCCAAATGTCTCGTGCAGCACGATGCCCTGATATTCCGGGCGCGGCTCCGAGAGCATGGGGTAGCGGCCCTCGCGTGACCAGTTAAACGTGCCGGCGTCCACGATCATGCCGCCGATGGAATTGCCGTGACCGCCGAGAAACTTGGTGAGCGAATGCACGACGATGTCGGCGCCGTGGTCGATCGGCTTGCATAAATAAGGCGTCGCCAGCGTGTTGTCGACGATCAACGGCACGCCGGCGCGGCGCGCAATATTGGCGATCGCCTCGATGTCGGTGATGACCCCGCCGGGATTGGCTATCGACTCGATGAAGATCGCCTTGGTCTTCGGCGTCACAGCGCGTTCGAAAGTGACGAGGTCGTCTGGGTCGGCCCAGACGACGTTCCAGCCGAAATTCTTGAACGCGTGATTGAACTGGTTGATCGAGCCGCCATAGAGCTTCCGCGAGGCGACGAACTCGTCCCCAGGCACCATCAGGTTGTGCATGATGACGACCTGGGCCGAGTGGCCGGAGGCAGTGGCGAGGCCCGCAGTGCCGCCCTCAAGCGCGGCGACGCGCTCTTCGAGCACGGCGCAGGTCGGATTGCCAATGCGCGTATAGATGTTGCCGAAAGTCTGCAGGCCGAACAACGATGCGGCGTGGTCGACGTCGTCGAACACGAAGGACGTGGTCTGGTAAATTGGCGTTGCGCGCGCGCCGGTCGTTGGGTCGGGCTGGGCGCCAGCATGGACGGCAAGCGTGGAAAAGCCGGGGATGCGTTCGGTCATGATGCCGGTCCTCGTGGGTGGCCGGACCCCGAGGGCCCGCGTGGCGTGCCGTTTCCTTTATCGGACCCGGAGGGGGCGTCAAGGCGCGTAGCGGCCGTAACGTAAATTCGCATTCGCACGGATGCCGAATGCGCGCGGGGCGGAATACTCATTCGCTCGGGCAAACGGCGTTAAGTGCCGCCATCCTCGTCGCGTTCGCGTCTTCCGGTCGCGGCGATCGTCCCGCCACTCATGGTTTGACGGTTGAGCGACATTCGCTGGACGCCTTTCCCTAGAAGGGGCGCACGCTTCGAACTAAGCGTGCGCGAATTGACGCCGATCCAGCCGATCTCCGACGAAAGACGCCCGTACTCAATCTTGGGGCAGCGATTCATCACGACCTTGATGCCGGCAGCCTCCGCCTTGGCGGCAGCGTCATCGCTGCGGATACCGAGTTGCATCCAGATTACCTGTGGCCGGGACTTCAGCGTCAGCGCCTCCTCGACGACCGGCAGGGCATGCTGGGAGGCGCGGAAGATGTCCACCATGTCGATTGGTTCGTTGATGTCGGTGAGTTTGGCGTAAACCTTCTGACCGAGGATTTCGCGGCCCGCCTGTCCAGGATTGACAGGAATCATGCGATATCCGCGCTCGAGTAAATATTTAAAAGCGAAGTAGCTTGGCCGATTATCCTTTGGCGAGATACCGACCATGGCGATTGTCTTCACCGTGTTAAGAATACCGCGGATATAACTGTCGGGGTAATTGTCGTGGTTCATGAATCACGCCGTATTGCGGATCGCAACATAGTGCTCCAGCAATGCAAGTAAAAGACCGGTATGCGCGTTAAGCATGCATCGGCAGACCGCGGCTCCGTTACCATCTGGCGAAAATTACGGCTTAACTGACACAACCTTGCCAATCTCATATACTGTGATGGGCACCTGGGGGGCCGCCTCGGCTTAATGGCTTTAGAGGAGGACCTGCAGATGTGTGATTACAGCCTTCATCATGTAGCATCCCGGCCTGCGAAGGTCGGTGACAAGCTGGTATCCACGAAGTTCGAAAATGCGCTTACGCGCGGTTTTGCCGCAGTCGGCGAGCCCAACGTTGCGGTGTGTGTTCTGCCGGGCACCGAGCTCGGCTTTGAGAACGCGGTCGAGTATGAGGCCGCACTCGGCTTCCTTGGCGGCCGGAAAATCGCCGATAAGGTGGCGCGGTTCCGGCAGGTCAATTTGGAACAGCCGGCAGCGCACCATGACGCGCTGGAATTTCCGAATGGTAAGATCGTGCTTGTGACGAGGCTGCTTGAGGGGCAGCACGCTACGGTGCTGCAATTGCCGGCGTCGCCCAACCTCGTAAGGACGATGAAAGGCGAAGCTGCGGTTTTCACCGTCGTCTGACCGCGAACTCGCGTGGATGATGGAGAGACAAGTTATACAAAGCGGGGCCAGTTAAATTAATCGCGGCTCCGCGGGCGAGTGCCATGCACATGCATGGCACGGTTTGCAATGTTAAAGTGGGCGGCTTGCGGCATGAGCCGCCGCGTGTAGTGTTGCGTTTTCTGCTTCCAGCTCACGTATTCGTCCCTGCAAAACAGCTACCACCTCGCTGATCTCGGATTGCGTGAAGCGCGCGACGATGTGCGCCGAGCAATTTACGTCCCACGCCTCGATAGTAAATAGAATGGCGCGCTCGGGCTTGGCCTTGTAGCCTGCATCGAATAGTTTTTCGATTAACTGCGGATCGTTTTCGACCACGCGCGCGCGCCCCCAGATCTTGATGCGTTGTCGGCGCGCCGGATCGAGCAGGAATAAATAACTGCAATCGTTTTCCGAGAGATTGCCGAGTGTGATGTACTGGCGGTTGCCGCGATAATCGGCGAAGCCAAGTGTTCGCTCATCCAGAATTTTGATGAATCCCTTTGGTCCCCCACGATGCTGGATGTATGGCGCACCGTCCGCCGAGGCTGTGGCGAGAAAGGCAGTATCCTGCTCGGCAATAAACGCGGCGAGTTCCGGGGTCACGTGATTGGGGAAGCCTTCCGTGAACCGCGCATCGTAGACTTTCGCGGAGCCGCGCTCCGCCTGCGCCCTGCGCGCCGCCGGCGTAAACACCAGATTGCTATTATTGGCCACATCAACTCTCCCAGCTATGCGCGGTCACGCGCAATTAAATATCAATCATTCTCGGAATTGTGATAATTACTGCAAAATGAAAGATATTGTTCCGTGATATGAAACAATATGGATCGAATTGAGAGCCTGACCGCCTTTGTGAAGGTAGCGGAGCACACGAGTTTCGCCGAGGCCGCGCGACGGCTGAACAGATCGCCTGCAGCGGTCACGCGCGCGGTGGCAGAACTCGAGGAGCGACTTGGTGTCCGGTTGCTCAATCGCACGACACGCGCCGTCACTGTCACCGAGGCGGGACAGCATTTTCTCGCCGGTGCCAAGCGGGTGCTGACCGATCTTGAAGACATCGAACAGGCCGCAGCCGGGCAGGGGCACGTTGCCGTCGGCGAGCTCCGACTGACTGCGCCGATCGTTTTTGGACGACTGCATGTTCTGCCCGTAGTCGCCGAGTTCTTACAGAACTTCCCATCCGTTTCAGTGCGCCTGTTTTTGACGGATCGACCAACGGATCTGGTGGAGGAGGGGTTTGATGTCGCGCTGCGTATCGGCGTGCTTTCCGATCTCTCGGCAATCGCAACGCGGATCGGCACCGTGCGCCGAACCGTGGTCGCCGCACCGTCTTATCTGGCAAGCCGTGGCACACCGAAGCGGCCCGACGATCTCGCTGCACATGATCTTGTTGCATTCGTCGGATTATCCGGCAGTCTGCGCTGGCCATTCCGGCATCAATCTCAAGAGATCATGGTCGCCATCACGCCACGGTTGATCGTCAACACGGCGGAAGCGGCGATCGACGCTGCGAAGTCCGGACTCGGCGTGACGCGCGTTCTCAGTTACCAGGCCCGGGCATCGCTTGCCGATGGAACCCTTATATCGTTGTTGCAGGATTTCGAGGATGAAGACCTGCCGGTCCACCTCCTCTATCCGGGCGGGCGCCATCCTCCGCCGAAGTTACGTGCATTCCTCGACTTTACCGTTCCGCGGTTGCGCGCCGTTTTACAGCATTGAATAGCGATGGTGCGCGCTATTTGCCTTGTGCTTCAACAATCTTGCGGCAGTCCGGAGAAATCTGATCCTTTACCTTGGCGAGACAAGCCAGGATGCGACCGCCGCCGGGTAGTACACCTTTGCAATGCTTGTCGGCGTCACCGCGGCACGCCGCTTGTTGCTCGGCTGTGGGCGTCTGCGCAAATGCGACTGGGCTGCATATGAGAGCAACGGACAAAGTTAGGACGCGGAGCATGTGTCAACCTTTGCGTTTCGTGTTTTTGATGAGAGCAAACTATCGGGAACGGGGATAACAGCCATACAAGACGATGGTGGGAGATTTCAGCGGTCTTCCCATTTTGGCTGGCGTTTCTCGATGAAGGCGTTGAGGCCCTCCTTGGCGTCATGTGCCATTAAATTCTCAACCATGATTTCCGATACGTAGCGATATGCGTCTGCCAAACCCAATTCGGCCTGGCGATAGAAGCCCTCCTTGCCGATCTTTACCGAATGCGCCGACTTGCCGGCGATCTTGTGCGCCAACTTCAATGCTTCATCGCGCTCTTGACCGGGCGCAACGACGCGATTGATGAGACCCATGCGGTAGGCGTCATCGGCGGAAATCGCATCGCCGGTCAGCAGCATTTCCATCGCGTGCTTGCGTGAGACGTTCCGCGACAGGGCAACCATGGGCGTTGAACAGAACAGGCCGATATCGACGCCGGGCGTGGCAAATTTCGCAGCGCTCGAAGCAACGGCGAGATCGCAGCTTGCGACGAGTTGACAGCCGGCTGCCGTGGCGACGCCTTGCACCGCCGCAATCACCGGCTTCGGGAGCATCACGATAGCCTGCATCATGGCGCTGCATGTCGTCATGATGTGATGGAAATAGGCGCGGCCACCGTCAGTATCGGTTCGGCGTGCAGTAAGCTCCTTAAGATCATGCCCAGCACTGAAGGCTTGACCATTAGCGGCGATGACGACGCCACGAATGGTCTTGTCCACTCGGATTGCGGCCAGATGATCGCTCAAACTCGCAAGCATTGCTTCCGAAAGACTGTTTCGTTGCTCGGGCCGATTGAGCGTCAGTACGACAAT
>JACQTM010000382.1 GCA_016210825.1 Hyphomicrobiales bacterium | reverse complement strand
GTATAAGCGCATCGTGAGTTATTTCGAAGGAACGGAACTTGCCTCGCAGGGATTACCGGAGGGGCAGGAACTGGAAATTCTGCGGACCGTACGCGACAAGGTGCCGCCCGAGTTATTCACCAAACCTTATACGAATCCGACCGGCGGCAATCCGGAAGCAGTGCGCGCCAATCTGCGCGAAGGCTTGCGCCTCTTGAAGGAGGCGGGCTACGAAATCCGTGACAGGAAGCTCGTCGATGGCAAGAATGGCGAGCCGTTCAGCGTCGAGTTTCTCGCCTCCGATCCGAATTCGGAGCGCTTCGTTCTGTTCTATAAGCCCTCACTCGAGCGCCTTGGCATAACGGTCACCGTTCGCACCGTCGATGACGCTCAGTACGAAAATCGCTTGCGGCAATGGGATTTCGATATCACCACGGTATCTTGGGGTGAATCGCTTTCACCCGGCAATGAGCAGCGCGGATTTTGGGGCTCGCAGGCCGCCGATCAGCCCGGCTCGCGCAATCTCGTCGGCATCAAGAATCCAGCGATCGACACGCTCATCGGCCACGTGATCTTCGCCAAAAATCGCGCCGAGCTTGTCGCAGCGACAAAGGCCCTCGATCGCGTGTTGTTGTGGAATCATTACGTCGTTCCGCAATGGACTTACGGCAAGGTGCGCACTGCGCGTTGGGATCGCTTTGGTCGCCCCGACCCGTTGCCGAAATATGGATTATCCGCCTTTCCGACGGTTTGGTGGTGGGACGCGGCAAAGGCAACCAAGGTGGGATCGCGGCAGTGACCCTTGCATCACGCCGCAGCGTATTGAAATTCGCGGCAGGCGCGGCAGCGGTGGTCAGCTCTGGGCGTTGGCGTCTTACGCCGGCGCAGGCCGTTGACGAAGTCGAGCGGCACGGCATTTCGTCGTTCGGCGACTTGAAATATCCAGCCGATTTTCCGCACTTCGCTTACGTCGATCCCAAGGCACCCAAGGGAGGCGTCTTCTCCCAGATTGGACCGAACCGGCAATTCAACCAGTCCTTTCTTACTTTCAATTCGCTCAATAGCTACATCCTCCGAGGCGATGCCGCTCAAGGCATGGAACTGACCTTCGCGACCCTAATGGGGCGCGCGGCCGATGAGCCCGACGCCATGTATGGGCTTGCCGCACGCGCGGTGCGCATTTCGTCCGACGGCTTGACCTATCGCTTCCTGATGCGGCCGCAGGCGCGTTTCCATGACGGCACCAAGCTCACGGCCCGCGATGTTGTCTTCTCGCTCACCACGCTCAAAGCCAAAGGTCACCCGATTATCCAGCAATTGCTTCGCGATTTTGATGGCGCCGAGGCAACTGACGACGCAACGGTCATTGTGCGCTTCGAGCCGAAACGCGGACGCGACGTGCCGTTGTTTGTTGCGGGCTTACCGATCTTTTCACGCGCGTATTATGAAAAACGTCCGTTCGAAGAATCGACGCTCGACATTCCACTTGGATCCGGCGCTTATCAGGTCGGGCGGTTCGAAGCGGGTCGCTACATTGAATACCAGCGCGTCAAGGATTGGTGGGGCGCGGATCTGCCGGCCAGCCGCGGATTGAATAATTTCGATGCACTTCGCTTTGAGTATTTTCGCGATCGCGAGGTCGGTTTCGAGGCGTTCACCGCAAAATCCTATCTCTTTCGCGAAGAATTCACCTCGCGGGTCTGGGCGACGCGCTACGAATTCCCGGCATTGCGCGATGGGCGGGTTAAGCGTGAGGTCATTTCAGACGACACGCCATCCGGCGCACAGGGCTGGTTCATCAATACACGGCGTGCGAAATTCAAAGATCCGCGTGTGCGCGAGGCATTGATCTATGCCTTCGACTTCGAATGGACCAACAAGACCATCATGTACGGCTCGTACGAGCGCACCCATTCGGTGTTTCAAAATTCAGACATGATGGCGGTGGGTCAGCCGGGCGCCGATGAATTGGCGTTGCTGGCGCCGTTCCGCGGCAAGGTTCCCGATGAAGTGTTTGGCGAGCCGTTCGTGCCGCCTGTCTCCGACGGTTCGGGACAGGACCGCAACCTTCTGCGCAAGGCGAACAGCTTGCTGCAGCAGGCCGGCTTGCCGATCAAGGACGGCAAGCGTGTGCTCCCGAATGGCGAACGCATCGCGGTCGAATTCCTGATTGAGGAGCCGACCTTCCAGCCGCATCACATGCCATTCATCAAGAATCTCGGCGTGCTCGGCATCGACGCGACGCTGCGCATCGTCGATCCCGTGCAATTTCGGGCGCGCGTGGATGATTTCGATTTCGATCTCACGGTTCAACGATTCTCGTTTTCCACGACGCCCGGCGATTCGTTGCGGACATTCTTTTCCTCGCAGGCTGCGGCGACCAAGGGCGCCCAAAATCTCTCCGGCATGGCCGATCCAGCGATCGATAAACTGATCGACGCCATCATCGCCGCACCGACGCGGCCGGCCCTGGTCGTGGCCTGCAAGACGCTCGACCGCGTGATCCGCGCCGGCCGGTATTGGATTCCGCACTGGTACAAAGCCTCGCATTGGATCGCTTATTGGGACATGTTCGCCCGGCCTCCGCAGAAGCCGCGCTACGGCCGCGGCATCCCGGAAACCTGGTGGTACGACACAGCGAAAGCAGCAAAGCTCGAGCGTGGAGGATAACGTTATTACCGGGCAATACACGCCCCAAAGGGTGAAATGAAACACGATTCGCATTACAACGAAGCCGGAACATGACCGCCTATATCGTCCGCCGCATTCTGTTCATGATCCCGACCTTGCTCGGGATCATGCTGGTGTCGTTTGTCGTCGTGCAATTCGCGCCCGGCGGTCCGGTGGAACGTGTGATCGCGCAACTATCCGGCTCCGATACCGGAGCGACCTCGCGTATTTCCGGTTCACCAGGCGGTGATTTCGGGGCGCGCGGGCAACTTCAGGGCGGCAGCCAAGTCGATGCCGTGACTTCCAAATATCGCGGGGCTCAGGGCCTCGATCCTGAATTCATCAAGAGCCTGGAGAAGCAGTTTGGCTTCGATAGGCCGGCCTACGAACGCTTTGGACTGATGCTGTGGAACTATGCCCGCTTCGATTTCGGCAAAAGCTATTTTCGTGATGTCAGCGTGCTGCAGTTGGTCAAGGAAAAACTGCCGGTCTCGATGTCGCTTGGCATCTGGATGACGCTGCTCACATACCTCATTTCGATTCCGCTTGGCATCCGCAAGGCGGTGCACGATGGCACACGTTTCGATACCTGGACCTCCGGGATCGTTATCATTGGTTACGCGATCCCGGGATTTCTGTTCGCGATTCTGCTGATCATTCTCTTTGCCGGGGGATCGTTCTTCGATTTCTTCCCGCTGCGCGGGCTGACATCCGATAATTTCGCGACCCTGCCATGGTATCGGCAAATCATCGATTATTTCTGGCACCTGGCTTTACCGATCGTTTCCATGGCGCTTGGCGCTTTCGCAACGATGACCTTGCTCACCAAGAATTCATTTTTGGATGAAATCCGCAAACAATATGTGCTCACCGCGCGCGCCAAGGGCTGTGCCAGTAATCAGGTGCTTTACGGCCATATTTTCCGCAATGCCATGCTGATCGTGATTGCGGGTTTCCCGGGAGCGTTCGTGCACGCGTTCTTCTCGGGCTCGCTCTTGATCGAAACGATATTTTCCCTCGATGGCCTCGGGCTGCTCGGCTTCGAAAGCGTGCTCAACCGCGATTATCCGGTGGTGTTCGCGACTCTCTATATCTTCGCGCTGATCGGACTCGTGGTGAATCTGATCTCCGATCTCACCTATACGTGGATCGATCCACGTATTGATTTCGAAACACGGGAAGTGTGACACCGTGGACGCGCCAGTACCGAAAAGATCTGAGACAACTGCGTCGGTACGAGACAAGACCGATGTCACGCCGCCGCGCGGCCGCTTCACACTTTCGCCGATCAATCGCCGCCGTTGGCAAAATTTCAAATCCAACCGGCGCGGCTTTTGGTCTTTTTGGATATTTACCGCGCTGTTTATATTTTCGTTGTTCGCCGAATTTGTCGCTAACGATCGGCCGTTCCTGATCAAATATGATGGCCGCTTTTACTTCCCGTCGATTGTGACCTATGCAGAAACGGCGTTTGGCGGCGAGTTCGAGACGGCGGCGGATTACCGCGATCCCTTCCTGCAGAATTTAATCGCCGAGAAGGGCGGTACCGTTGTGTGGCCGCTGATCCGTTATTCCTACGATACCCATAATCTCGATTTGCCGACGCCCGCGCCGTCGAAACCGACCTGGCTGCTCACGGAGAAGGAGTGCGAGCCCGTCGTTAAGCGCAAGAGGCTAACGAGCTGCCGTGATCTCGAATACAACTGGCTCGGCACCGACGATCAAGGCCGCGATCTGGTCGCGCGCTTGATTTACGGTTTTCGCATCTCGGTGCTGTTTGGGCTGATTCTGACACTCGTTTCATCCGCCCTCGGCGTGACCGCTGGCGCCGTGCAAGGTTATTTTGGCGGTTGGACGGACTTACTGTTCCAGCGCTTTATCGAAATATGGACCTCGGTGCCCTCGCTTTATCTTCTGCTCATCATTTCGTCGGTACTGGTCCCCGGCTTCTTCGTCCTGCTTGGTATTTTGTTGCTGTTCTCGTGGGTCTCGCTTGTCGGCGTCGTACGCGCGGAGTTTTTGCGCGGACGCAATTTTGAATATATCCAAGCCGCGCGGGCGCTCGGTGTCTCCAACGCCATCATCATGTTTCGACATTTGCTGCCGAATGCGATGGTCGCAACGCTGACGTTTCTGCCCTTTATTCTGTCGTCATCGGTAACGACACTCACTGCGCTCGACTTTCTCGGCTTTGGCCTGCCGCCAGGATCGCCGTCGCTTGGTGAAATGCTCTCGCAGGCTAAATCGAATGTCCAGGCGCCGTGGCTAGGCCTAACTGGATTTTTCTCCATCGCGATCATGCTGTCGTTGTTGATTTTCATCGGCGAAGCGGTCCGTGACGCATTCGACGCGAGAAAGACATTCGCATGAGTGGCGAGCCGCTGCTGCAGATCAAGGATCTCTCCGTCGCCTTTCGGCAGGCGGACCACGAGACGTTGGCTGTCGATCGCGTCACCTTCGCAATCGGCAAGGGAGAAACCGTTGCACTCGTCGGCGAGTCCGGCTCGGG
>JACQTM010000380.1 GCA_016210825.1 Hyphomicrobiales bacterium | reverse complement strand
GTTCGGCTTCTCGCCGTCGCGCGGGCTCGCGACCGAATAGAGCCGCATCGTGTACGGCTTGCCCTCGCCGTCTTCGCCCGGCGGCAGAATGCCGATGCTCTGGCCTTCAAGGATCGGAAAAAGCGTGTCGCCGAAATCGAGGATGATGTGGCGCACATCGTTATCGGCGTCCGCCGCGGTGAGGCGATAGTTGCCGCTCACGGTGGCGATGGCCGGCCGCTCGCGATTGTAGAGATTGATCTTCGGCTTGCTCGCGGATGCCGGCGGCAGGTTCTTGCCGCCGGAACCGCTGTGCGCGTCGGCGATCAGCCGCGCGGCTTCGTCGTCAAGCGCCTCTGCATCCGCACCGCCGGCGACCTCACCTTGCGCGGGCAATTCGGTCCAGCCGAATTGCGCCTCCATGCTGTAGGCCTGCACCACCATCCGCCAATTGTCGATCGAGCCGGTCGGACAGGGCTGAATGCAATCGAGGCAGTAATTGCATTTGTCAGGATCAACCACGTAGTTGTTGGCGTCATGCGTCACCGCGCCGACCGGGCAGGTCTCCTCGCAAGTATTGCAGCGGATGCAGATCTCGGGATCGATGAGATGCTGCTTTTTTGCGGCGACGATGGTTGCTGTGTCCATCTGGTTCTCTGCCTCAATCCATCACCCTGAGGTGCTCGACGCGCAGCGTCGAGCCTCGAAGGGCGACGGCCCAATTTCGTGCCCGTCATCCTTCGAGGCTCGCTTCACTCGCACCTCAGGATGACGGCGAAATTCAGCGACGAATGTTCACCTACGCCGCGATCTTCACGTATTCGAAGTCACCCGGCTTGTTGTCGATGCCGACCTTGGGCGGCGAAATCCATCCGGCGAATTTTCCAAGCTCGCTCACCGGCTTCATCAAGGCGGCGATGAAATCGCCGTCCGCCTTCGACGGCAGAAATTCGTCCTTGCGCTTCTGCCAACTTGCCGCGTCCAGCAATTCGCCGTGCGGCGTCGCATGAATATCGCGGAACTCGCCGATCTGGCGATGGAAGGCGACATGCGGCAATTCGAGGCGGGCCTGCACGCCGGTCTTCTCGATGATCTTGTTCCAGCGCTCGACGCCCTTGCCGCAATCGCCGGTGTAGTCGTCGCGCAGCCGCATGTTGAGCGCGGTGAGCGCCGGTTCGTCCACGCGTTTGATTTTCCCGTCGACGAATTTGAGCACCGGATAGGTCGAGTTTTCCAGGCGATGATCGTCCTCGATCTTCGTTTCCTGGAAACGGCCCTTCAGCCCGGCATTGAAGGCGTTGGCCGCGTTGGTTGAAACCTCGGAGCCGAACAGGTCGAGCGACAGGGAATAGTGCAGGTTGAGCTTCTTCTGGATCGTCGGCAGGTCGATGACGCCCAGCTTGCGCACGCGTTCGATATCGTTTGGGTCCGGCACGCCCGCCGCCTGCATCGCCTCGCAAGTGCGCTGAATGGTGCGCCCGATGCCGGTCTCGCCGACGAACATGTGATGCGCTTCTTCCGTCAGCATGAAGCGGCAGGTTCGCGAAAGCGGGTCGAAGCCCGACTGCGCCAGGCTTTCGAGTTGCATCTTGCCGTCGCGGTCGGTGAAGAAGGTGAACATGAAGAAAGAGAGCCAGTCCGGCGTTTCCTCGTTGAAGGCGCCGAGCATGCGCGGTTTGTCGGTCGAACCGGAGCGGCGGCTGAGCAGTCCTTCCGATTCTTCGCGGCCGTCGCGGCCGAAATATTTTTGCAGCAGATAGACCATCGCCCAAAGATGGCGGCCTTCCTCGACATTGACCTGGAACAGGTTGCGCATGTCGTAAAGCGAGGGCGCGGTCTTGCCGAGATGGCGCTGCTGCTCGACTGACGCCGGCTCGGTGTCGCCCTGGATGACGACAAGGCGGCGCAACATGGCGCGATGCTCACCCGGCACCTCCTGCCAAGCCGGCTCGCCGTAATGCTGTCCAAACGGAACCTTGCGATTCGCTTCGGCCGGCGCGAGCAGAATGCCCCAGCGATATTCGGGCATGCGCACGTAATCGAATTTGGCCCAGCCCTTTGGATCGACCGAAACGGCGGTGCGCAGATAGACGAGCGATTCCTGAAAGCCTTCCGGCCCCATGTCCCGCCACCAGTCGAGATAGCCGGGGTGCCAGGTTTCCAGCGCCTTGAGTACGCGCGCGTCCTCGGTGAGCCCGACATTGTTGGGGATGCGGGTCGAGTAATCGACGTTCATGATTTCCATGGGACGCTCCTGTTCCTTGCCACTCCCCTCCCCCTTGTGGGGAGGGGTTGGGGGGTGGGGGTCCTTGCGCACTCGAACGCCCCCCTCCCTGGCCCTCCCCCCCCCCCACAAGGGGGGAGGGAAAATTCCGTTCACACCCGCTTCGTATCGAACACCGGCTTCTGTCCGGTGCCGTAGCGGCGCAGCGCGCCCTCCTCGCCGACCGAATTGGGGCGCTGAAAGATCCAGTTCTGCCACGCCGTCAAACGCGCGAAGATTTTCGATTCCATGGTCTCCGGGCCGCCGAAGCGCAAATTCGCTTCCATGCCGGTGAGGCTGTCGGGCGAGAAACTCGCGCGCTCTTCCAGGAAGATGCGGATCTCGTCGTCCCAATCGATATCGTCGTAGGCGAAGGTGACGAGACCGAGTTTCTCGGCTGTTACAGCATCGAGCATCGTGCCGATAACTTTGCGTGCAGCATCGAGCGCGGGCGCCTCGCCGAGAAAGCGGCTTTGCAGGCGCGACAGACCGTTCGGCATCGGATAGGCGCCGAAATTAATGTCAGCCAACGCAATCGCGGCGGGGGGACGATTTCCCCCATCGCGCTTGCCGATCAGCATGTACGAACGGTCGGCGGCAAGCACGATCTCGGCAAGCGTGCCGGCGAAGCAGGAGCCCGGCTCGACTATGGCGACGAGGCTGCGCGAGGTGAGATCGATGCGCTTTAGCACGCGCTTCCACAACAGCCGAATTTCGCGCGCGAGCCAGTGATCGCGGTTGGTATCGAGGAATTTGTCGTAGGCCAGGACCTGCTCCCCCTCGCCTTCCGATTTGAAGACGATTACCGCGATGTCGAGCTCGTTGGCGCGGATATCGAGGACCGCGTCGTCGAGTTCGCGCGCGAGCTTGAGCGGCCAGAATTCGGCGCCCTGCGATGTCATGTCCGCGGCGGTTGCCGGTGGCGGCGATTTCGGTCCGCGCAAGATGACGGTCGCGATACGCGCCTTGCGGTCAAAGGAAACCGCGACCGATCCATATTCGACGCTGTCGGCGGCAAACTTGCGCTGCAACGGCGTAAGCGCAATGCCCTTCAGGTCCGCCGGGCGGTTCGATTTTTTCGCGAATTCCCGGGCGCGCGTTTTCACCACGTCTTCGAGCTTGCTGTTCGGCACGACCTCATCGACGAGACGCCACTCCACCGCGCGCTTGCCCTTGATGCCCTCTTCCGTCGTGCAGAAAACGTCGGCGTGATCGCGGCGAACCTTGCGCTTGTCGGTCACACGTGTCAGCCCGCCGGTGCCAGGCAATACGGCGAGCAGCGGCAATTCGGGCAAGGCGACGGTGGACGAGCCGTCGTCGGTCAGGATGATGTGATCGGCGGCGAGCGCGAGCTCGTAGCCGCCGCCGGCGCACGCGCCGGTGACGACGCAAATCGTCGGCCGGTTGGAATTTTCGCTCGCGTCCTCGATGGAATTGCGGGTCTCGTTGGTGAACTTACAGAAATTCACCTTGTCGGCATGGGTCGAGCTGGCGAGCATGCGAATATTGGCGCCGGCGCAGAACACGCGCGGCTTGCCCGAGCGCAAGATTAGCACTTTGACTTCCGGATGTTCGAACCGCAGCCGCGTTAGCGCGTCGGCAAGCTCGATGTCGACGCCGAGATCGTAGGAATTGAGCTTGAGATCATAGCCCTCGAACAGTCCGCCCTTCTCGTCCACGTCCATCAGCAGCGTGGCCACGTCGCCGTCGAACTTGAGCTTCCAATGCCGGTAACGCGCCGGATCGGCGGCGAAATCGATCCGCTGCGCGCCGTTCGAAAGTCTGCGTTGTACATCTGCCATGGCGATCCAGGGGCTGAACCTAACATGCATTATAGTGCATAGCGGTTCCCAACGCTACAGGGCAAGCGAGATTTTCGAATTTTTCCGGAACATCGCGAAAAGCGGCTCGTTGATGGGCTGGGCTGGCCACTCAACAGGGAGAACGATCATGCGTCACATGATCACCATTGGCGGCATCCTCGTGTCGCTTGCGCTCACCGCGCCCTATGCGGTCGCTCAAACCAGCGGCAAATATTGCCTCAAGCAAACAAGCGGCGCGCTCGATTGCATCTACGCTACGATGGCGCAGTGCAATCAGGATAAGGCGGTGAAAAACGGCCAGTGCATCAGCAACCCCAATGCCACCACGGGATCGGGGTCAAACACTGATAGCCAGAAGTAGCGGTGCATTCGCCGTTGGCCGTTTCGGCCAACGTTATACATGACGGCAGACGTCGCGGACCGGACACTCTTAGTCCGGTCCGGGCGTTTGCTGCGTCGTGCCAGCGTGGCATCAGGCAGCGCTCGCGGTAAATCCCTCCGCGTGATCTCGAAGCAGACGATTGGCGAAGTCGGTGACCGCATCGAGCGTGGCGTCGGGCGCTTCGCGATGCGGCGAATGGTGCACGCCGGGCAACAAAGTGACTTCAACCGGGCAGTAGCATTCCTCACGTGCGGCCTCGATCTGGCGCACGGTGCCGTATTGGTCGTCGGCGCCCTGCACGACAAGGATCGGCACGCGGATATAGCCGAGCGAATCAACGATGTCCCATTGCCGGAATTCCGGATCGAGCCAGGCGTCATTCCAGCCGCGGAAGGCATTGTCCACGTCCTTGTGCCAGCGCGCCAGCTTCTCGCGCAGATCCGTCGCAGTATAAGCCTCTCGCGCCTGCGCGATGGACGCGACGCTCAGATCCTCGACAAAAAAATGTGGCGCCATCAATACAAGTCCGCGCACGCGATGGTCCTGCACGCTGCCGGCATAGATCGTGGCGATGGACGCACCATCGCTATGCCCAACCAGGAGACCGCGGTGAAAGCCGATCGCCTTAAGCAACCGCGGCAACGTTTGCAGCGCCTCGTCATGCATGTAGGACAGCGGCCGCGGCAGCGTCACCGGGCTCGATTGCCCGTAGCCGGCGCGCGAATAGACAAAGACGCCGGCTCCGGTCGCTGCGGCAAGCCGATCGGGAAAATCGCCCCACATTCCGGCGCAACCAAGCCCTTCATGCAGCATCACCAGGGTCGGCGCGGCATCGGGCGCAGGCCCGATCATCCGGTATTCGAGGCGTTGCGCGCCGATCTCGATGAAACCGCTTTCCGCCAGGTTCATCGCGGCCGGCCTTCCGGCGCGGCCGGGCGCATTTGCCGGTATGATGCGACGATACGCAGCAATTTCGCGAAGCTTTTCGCCACCGTCTCGCCCGCGGTGTCGAGTGAGGCTTCGGCCCGGCCATAGTCGGCGCGGCGCGCTTCGAGAATGGCGAGAAGATCGGCCATCGCCTCGCGATTTTCCGCCATTGGGCGGAAATCGCCCTGCTCGATGACGCGTCGCATGTGCTCCTCGGGCGAGGCCTGGATCCACACCGTGTGAGTTTGTTCGAGCAGGAGCGCATAGGTCTGCGGGTTTGCGACGATGCCGCCGGCGGTGGCAATGACCACGGCATCATGCTCGGCGATCACGCGTTCGAGGCAGGCGCGCTCGTAGCGGCGAAACGTGTTCACGCCCGACATTTCAATCAGCATCGGCACGCTTGCGCCGTACTCCTGTTCAATCACCCGATTGAGCTCGACGAACGGACAATCGATCTCGTGCGCCAGCATCTGACCGAGCGTCGACTTGCCCGCGCCGCGTAACCCGACAAGCGCGATGCGTTGCGCACGTTCGAGCGCGCGGTGCTCGCCAAGCCGGCGTTTGACCATCGTGGCGATGTCGGCAAGCTCGCGGGATGGCGCGCGGCCGAGCAGGTCGATCACGCCGTCCAGCTCCGCGTTTCGCCCGTTGGTCCGCGGCAGCAAATCACCGACCGCGACCTCGAATGCCTCGGCGATGGCCTTGAGCACAATCACGGACGGATTACCCTGGCCGCATTCGATTTGCGCGAGATAGCGCTCGGAAATCCCCGACCCTTTCGCGAGTTGACGTCGCGTCATGCCGCGCTTGGCACGGCCGAGCCGCACCAGGCGGCCGACATCCGCGGCAAAGCGTTCGTCGCTGGAAGCGGCCTTGGTTGGCACGCCGCCCGGCTTGATCGCCTTGCTTGGCATCGCGCCAGACTTGGCGCTCTTGGCGGATAGTGCGCCCGACTTGCCACCGGTCCTGGTCGGAGTGTCGCTCACTCGCTTATCCTCCTCAAATACAACATGCACGATAGTGCATATTGTCTCAAGCACCTAAATACCGAGATAGCGGTGCTGAATCCCAGGCTCCGCGGCAAGCTCACGCGAGGTCCCAGTCCACACCACGCGGCCGCGTTCGATCAGGTAATGGCGGTCGGCAATCCGCGTCAGCGTTTCGACATTCTTGTCGATCACAAGAATCGCGTGACCCTCGCGCTTTAGCCGCGATAGGCAGCGCCAAATTTCGGCGCGGATCAGCGGCGCGAGACCTTCCGTCGCCTCATCGAGAATTAAGAGCCGTGGGTTGGTCATCAGGGCACGGCCGATGGCAAGCATCTGCTGCTCGCCACCGGATAGTTGACTGCCCATGCTGCCGGTACGCTCGGCTAGCCGCGGAAAAAGTTCATGAACTTTCGCCAGCGTCCAGGCATTGGCGCTTTGCGAGCGGCCGGCTGCCGTGGCGATGAGATTCTCATGTACCGTCAAGTTGGGGAAAATCTGCCGGCCCTCGGGCACAAGCCCGATCCCGAGCTTGGCGACGCGGTAGGACGGAAAGCCGCGAATGTCCTGTCCGGCAAAGCGAACCGAGCCCGCACGCGCGGAACTGAGCCCCATGATCGAACGCACGGTCGTGGTCTTGCCCATGCCGTTGCGGCCCATGAGCGTAACCATTTCGCCCGCCGCCACGGCGAGGGAAAGACCGAACAGCACCTGGCTCAGCCCATAACAGGTTTCGATGCCCTCGACCTCGAGGAGTTTCGCGTCAGCCATGGGTGGATACCGCCTCTTGCTCGCCGAGATAGGCTTGGCGCACCTCGGCGTTGGCGCGGATCGCTTGCGGCGCACCGGTCGCGATCACGCGGCCATAGACCAGCACACTGATGCGGTCGGCGAGTGCGAACACCGCCTCCATGTCGTGCTCGATTAAAAGAATCGTCAAATCGCGTTTAAGTTCGCGCAGCATCGCGACCATGCGCGCGGATTCTTCCGGCCCCATCCCCGCCATCGGTTCGTCGAGCAGCAACATGCGCGGATTGGTCGCAAGCGCCATTGCAATCTCGAGCTGACGGTGCTCGCCGTGGCTCATGTTGGAGACGATCGCATCGGCGCGATTGGCGAGGCCAACACGCTTGAGCGCCGCACGGGCGGGCTCGCGCAAGGCAGCCTCTTTGCGTGCGTCTCGCCAGAAACGAAACGAATGCCCAACATGCGCCTGCACGGCGAGCGACACGTTGTCGAGCGCGGTAAAATCGAGAAACAATGACGTGATCTGGAACGACCGCGCGAGCCCGAGCGCGCTGCGCCGGTGGATCGGCAGCGCGGTGATGTCGCGGCCATCGAAGCGAATACGCCCGGCCTGCGGCGCGACCTCGCCGGTGAGCTGGCCGATCAGCGTGGTCTTGCCGGCGCCGTTCGGTCCGATGACCGCGTGCAGTTCGCCCGTGATCACGTCAAGGCGGATATGATCGGAGGCGACGATGCCGCCGAAATGCTTGGTCAAGTCCTCGACCTGCAGGAGCACGTCAGCCACGGCGCAAACTCGCAAGCATGCCGTCGATGCCGCCGCGCGCATAGAGCACGACGAGCAGCAACAATGGCCCAAGAATAATCTGCCAATATTCTCCCGCGCGGCCGGCCTCGCTCCCCAGCACCGGAAAGGCGAGGAGGCTGATCAGGATCGGCAACGCCTCCTCCAAGGCTAGCAGCGCCACCGCGCCGATCACCGGCCCGAATAGCGAACCCATGCCGCCCAGCACCACCATCACGATGAGGTCGCCCGAGCGGGTCCAGTGCATCATGGCCGGGCTGACGAAATCGGTGAAGTTGGCAAGTAGTGCGCCCGACAATCCGCAGATTGTCCCGGCAATGACGAAACAGGACAGGCGATAACGATAGGTCGGAAAACCAATGGCACGCATGCGCCGGTCGTTGGAGCGCGCGCCCTGAATCACCATACCGAAACGCGAATTGACCAAACGCCAGACGAGATAGATCGTCGCAAACAGAAGCACCAGGCAGATATAATAAAACACAGTCTTATTGGAGAGATTGACGAGGCCGGCAAAGTCGCTGCGCCGATAGATGGTCAGTCCGTCGTCGCCGCCATAGCGCGCAAGTCCCACCGTGACGTAGTAGACCATCTGCGCGAAGGCGAGCGTGATCATGATGAAATAGACCCCGCGCGTGCGCAGGCTGAGCGCCCCGACCGCAAGCGCGAATAGCGCGGAGACGATGAGCGCAATCGGCCATTGCAAAAAGCCGGAATAGATGCCCTCCTTCGCGAGCATGCCGATGGCATAGCCGCCGATGCCGAGATAGGCGGCATGCCCAAAGCTCACCATGCCGCCATAGCCCATGATGAGATTGAGAGTCGTCGCCGCCATGGCGAGAATAACGATGCGCGTGAACAGCGTGATCGCGAAATTGTTGCCGCTGATGGCAACGTAAAGCGGTAGCAGGATGAGGATCGCGAGCAGCGCGCCGACAACGAAATTGCGAGGCGTCAGCTGGGAGATCATCGTCCGGATGCCGGGAATAGGCCTTCCGGCCGCCACACCAGCACGATCGCCATCACAATATAGATCAGCATCGACGACAGCGCGGGCGCCGCCGTGGCGGCAGTGGCCGGACTAACGACAAGCTTGAATAATTCCGGAAGGAACGCGCGGCCAAGCGTGTCGGCCATACCGACAAAGATCGAAGCGATGAACGCACCGCGAATCGAGCCGATACCCCCGATGATGATGACGACGAATGCAAGAATGAGAATGTTCTCGCCCATTCCGATCTGCACGGTCAGAATCGGTGCCTGCATGAGGCCGGCAAGTCCCGCAAGCGCCGCCCCCAGCCCGAAAACCAGCGTGTAGAGTAGCTTGATGTTGATGCCGAGCGCGCCCACCATTTCACGGTTCGAGGCCCCGGCCCTAATCAGCATGCCGATGCGCGTGCGCATCACGACGATGTAGAGGAACACCGCGACCGTCAGCGTGACGACAATGATGGCAAAACGGTAGGCCGGGTAATAGAGGCCCGGAAGGAGTTGAACGGCGGTGTTGAGCCAGGACGGCAGAGAGATCGTCAGCCCGGCCGGACCCCAGATAAGGCGGACGAGCTCGTTGAAAAACAGGATCAATCCGAATGTGCCGAGCACATGATCGAGATGATCGCGGCCGTAAAGTCGCCGCAGCGCAATCACTTCGACCGCCATACCGACTAGCAGGGTGGCAATGAGCGCAAGCATCGCGCCGTAAACAAAGCTGTCGGTCATGGCCACGAAGGTTGCGGCGAAATATGCCCCGATCATGTAGAGCGAGCCGTGCG